>JACZVJ010000046.1 GCA_022572725.1 Nitrospinota bacterium
GGCGACCTGTCAAGGTTAACGCTTTCCAATCCACCCCACGACCCTTTCCCTCTGCAAACAGGCTTCGAAGGAGCCCCCTTCTCTCTCGCCAAGGATCCCGTGGGCCTAAACTCAACCACCGTCGGCAAGAGAGAATATGTTAAGGAAACGATGGCCCTCGGTCCTCACCATTTCCACGTAGTACCCACCACTCTTGCTAGGAGCCTGTCCGAGATTAGCGATCGTTGCGAGGGTGTGCTGGTTTGAGTCAGATGTTTCGATCGTTTGAGGCGAATAGTTTGGCTATTTAACGAAAAGGATCGGAAGATCTGGCCAAATCCAGCGCACCCGCAGTAGATCAGCCTAATCATTGGACAGGCTCCTAGCAAAGAGTTCCTGCATATCAAATGTGGGGCAGGATGTTCAAAAAGGCCCGTCCAGCAAGGCCGCAGGAAGCGAGGAGGCCGAGGCGTACGAAGAGAGTACGTTGAGGCCTACGAGCGACGAGAACGCCGCTGGCGGACTTTTTCAACATCCTGTTAGGACTGCGTTGGTGGTCGGTCAAGCAAGATGGTCTATCAGCTGTCCCACAGTGTTCAATTTTTAGAAGGACCATACCCTTTGGAACGATCAATGATCGAAGGATTGTGGGTCGAATCGGTAATCGAGAACTTTAACCAGAGGCATTGACCATGGCGAAGCTAGCGGTTGTGGATGTTGGGACAAATTCCATCCACATGGTCCTGGCCGAAATTGAACCGGACGGGTCTTACAAGATTCTGGACCGGTTTAAGGACATGACAAGACTTGGTGACGGCACGTTTCAACACGGCTTTTTGTCTAAAGCTGCCATGACCAAGGGCTTGGAGGTGCTTAGAAACCTCACGGTTTTGGCCCGGAATAAGGGCTATGAACGCATCATCATGGTAGCCACCAGTGCGGTGAGAGAAGCCAGAAATGGTGGCAGGTTTATTGAGGAAGTGGCGCGTCAAACTGGAATTAGAGTTCACGTGGTGACCGGACAGGAGGAAGCTCGGCTCATTTATTTAGGGGTGCGTCATAGCATTGATCTGACTGATCGACCGAGCTTGGTTGTGGATGTTGGAGGAGGATCGGTCGAGTTAATAGTGGGTGACCGGAAGAACTTGATCCGGGCCCGGAGTTTGAAATTGGGCGCGATTCGGTTAAAGGATCAATTCCTGACAAAGGATCCCCCGGCCAAGCCCAAAATCCGAGAAATGCAGAGGACTATCGATAGTCAACTCAAACAGACTCTCGATCAATTAAAGACGGATGATTTTAATCGCCTGGTCGCGTCATCGGGAATGGCTGGCAACCTGGCTGAAATCGCTTACCTCCGCCGGACGGGGAGTCCCATTCCCCAACTGAATTTAGCAACCATTACCCTAAAGGAAATGAAAGCTATTGAAGGGCTCTTATTAACGAAGCGGGTAAAAGACCGCCTGGCTATCCCTGGCTTAGATCCCAGACGTGTCGATACACTATTGCCTGCGGCGGTGGTCATCCGTCGGCTTATGGAGCGGATTGGCCATAAGGAAGTGACCCTGAGTGACAAGGCGATTCGTGAAGGGTTGATCTATGATTTCATCGAGAAAAATCGCGAAGGGCTCCGAGTCGAGCAAGAAATTCCGAACCTTCGTCTTCGAAATGTCATTTACCTGGCTCGGCGGTGCCGTTACCCCAAGAAGCATTCACACCACATCGCCGGGCTCGCCACTTCTCTTTTTGACCAAACCCAGCCCCTACACGGACTAGGGAAGCGGGAGCGCGAATGGTTGCAATATGCGGCCCTTCTTCATGATGTCGGTTATCTGATTCATGACCGGCAGCACCACAAACACGCCTACTATGTGATCAAGAACAGTAATCTCCCTGGGCTGACAGCAGAAGAAATTGAGATCATCGCCAATGTTGCCAGGTATCACCGTGGGGCTTTGCCCGGAACTCACCACCTTCCGTACAAGGCGTTACCTTCAGGTCATCGAAAAACACTGGTCGTGCTCAGCGCATTGCTGCGAATCGCCGACGGCTTAGACCGAAGTCACTTCTCAGTTATACAGGGTGTGCAGGTTAAGCTTGGCAAGACCATCAGGATAAAGCTGGACACACTTGGAGAGTCCGAACTCGAGGTCTGGACAGCCCGGATGCGATCGAACCTTTTTCAAAGAGTATTCAGGCGCAAGGTGGAGTTCGTAGCCCAGGCCCAGTAAAACCTTTGGGCCAACCCGCCGATCAAGGGGCAAAGCCCCCTTCCCTCCTTTCAGCTAGATTTTCCGTAACCTCGAAGTTGAGAAGGGGTCATCCACCACACCAAAATTCCACGACCTGGCTGGGGAGGGCTCTCAAATCGGATACAACAGGCGCCGGCTTTTTTAAGAGAAAGCCCGGGAGAGGGTTTTCCAAATACCATGACGCCGGCGGTTAACCCTAAATGGGGTTCGTGGCCAACGCATAGGACGAAGGAGTTATGGGGGAATTCAGCGAGGACCTGAAATAGGCGTTCGGGCGGGGCGTCAGAAAGGAGTGCCGGACAGGAGTCTGGATCACCGTCAAACTTCACAATTTTTTTGACAATGTCGGCCGTCTCTTGAGTGCGCACAAAGGGACTGTAAAGAAGGTGTGTTGGCTGAACCTCTAATTTGATAAGACCACGGGCAGCCTGGCGGGTTTTTTCCACCCCCTCCGGGGTCAAGGGACGTTGGCTGTCATGGCCGGCCCAGTCTTCCCATGCTGCGGCGATTCCATGTCTAAAAAAAATGCAATCCATTGGGTCCTCCGGAAAGGGTTGGATTCTAGCAGAGCCGACCTGGAAGGCTAAAGGTCTTTGCCACCCTGATTGGCTTTGTTCAATGAGAGGCAAAGGAAGGAGAGAATAGTGGGCTTCTGATGTCGTTTCCCCATTCAGAAGGCCAGGAGCTTTATCGCACACGGTGATGACAAAATCGAAGGACTGACCAGAAAAATTTTCTACAGACTTCGACCGCTGGCCGGGAAACTCAATGCCGCGTTCGCTCATTGATTCTACAGTAAGGGGATGAATGCCTTGAGGGTCTGTCCCTGCACTGATGGCTTCAAATCGGTCGCCTGCAAGGTGACGGAGCCAGCTTTCGGCCATTTAGCTCCGACAGGAGTTTCCTGTGCACAGGAAGAGCACTCGCTTTTTTGTCCGTTCCATACAATGAGTCCATTATGGACAAAATTCTGTGTTTTTGGAAAATGGGGGCTGGCTCCGGTACGGAAGGGGGACAGTCCCCGCCGGTGCCTGTCCCCATTTTGGCTTGGGGTTGCCCCTTACGCCTCACGATTCTCTTGCCTTGTTTGGTTCCGGCTACGCCAGGTTAGGGCGTGTTGAATTGTGATAATGATCGCGCTACAAGAATGCCAATTCTTTGGGTGAGATCAAAAAGAAAGAAATGACTGAAGTTTTGTCGTACCCGCTAAATGCGAGAGGGAGCCGGCAGAGGTGCATTTCCTGGTTAAACCGATTGACAGTTCGTTGACGAGGGGATGGGTGACTGTAACCCTCCAGGCGGTTTCAAAAAGAGTCAAAGGGTACAGTTGTGACTTGGGATTGAGAGAAGTTCGAACCGGATGGAGGACATGCATGATCTGGTGTGTGACGGTCCTGCTCACTCTGGCCGGGTGTGCAGGGTCCTGGACCTCTGAGGGCATCATCACCGACCCGGGAGGCAGCTTTGTTCGACTTGATCCCGATCCTGCAGTGTCTCATCAGAATAAAAATGCACATCCGGCGTCGGTCCCGCTCGAACGCCTTCGCACCATGCTGGAGGCGATTGAGGTGGAAGGCCCATCCGGCCCGCTTCTTGGACTGCGGGAAAAAACTCCGCTGTTCGACCCGGAAGATTTGGATTTTCTGGTGCCAGCGGTATCCCAAGCTTTGATGAAAGCCAAGGAATCCGAACACCTCGTTTTCTATCTCCGCCAGAGAGGGCGGCTACTCCGTCCTGAGGTGACCACGGGAGCGATTGCGGTCAAAGGGGAGTCGGTGTATGTCACGGTGGGGCACTACCGGAGAACGGACGTGGAAGGGTCGGGGGTTGAGAACCGCGAAGGGCCAATACACGATGAACTCCGGGACGATCCCCTCTACGGGGTCCATGACGTGGGGGTTCGGTTCTCCGTGAAAGAAGGGCAGCGCTGGCAGCCGGGAGACTCCCCTCGGACGATTGTGTTCTCCCTTGAACTCCAAATTCCTTTTCCTTCTCTTATCAAAAACTAGAAGTTCCAAATAATGGCTTTGGGCGTTGTTGCACAATTGGCCAGTGAGATTAGGTGCAGTTACAGTGGCTAATGACAAAAGATGTTTATACCTTCCGATACCGTGTTCGTAATCGGTCCCATTACAGTCGTGCCTTGATTGCCCGAGGTGAGATCACCTTCGGGGTCGACCACGCGGCGTTGGCCACGTGGCGAAACGCTCAGACTGGCAGTGGGCCTGGGGCACCCAAAGTCTATTCAGACACCGCCATTCAATGCGCCCTTGTCGTGAAAAGCGTCTACGGTCTCAGCCTTCGAGCCACTCAAGGCTTCGTGTCCTTGCTGCTGAACCTCCTGAAGCTCGACCTGCCCGTGCCAAACTAGAGCACGGTTTGTCGGCGACAAGGGATCCTCCGGATTCCATTCTCTTCGCCATCAAACAGCAGACCTCGTCATATCGTGATTGATGCGACCGGTCTTCGGGTCTATTGGAGCTGGGGAATGGCATGTTCAGAAGTATGGAGGCAGGCGGCGGCGGACCTGGCGCAAACTGCCTATCGGGGTTGATGAGCAGACGAAGGAAATCGTGGCCGTACAGGTTACCAAGAACCAGGTCCACGACAGTCAAATGCTTCCAACGTTGCTGTCGCAGATTCCTGTTAGGGTGTGTCAGGTCTCCGGCGATGGGGCCTACGACACCAAGCCCTGTTATGCATCAATGATCCAGCGCGGAGCGAAAGCCACGGTCCCACCCCGGCGAAACGCGAGACCGTTGATCCGACGGGACTGTTCTGAGGGGTTGCACCTCCGGGATGCCACTGTTCGGCAGAGTCAACAGCAAGGTCGGTATGCCTGGCGCGTGGCGAGTGGTTGTACACGACTGAGTTTGGCGGAGAACGCGGTGTCTCGAGTTAAGAGTATCTTCGGTTCCAGGCTCAAAGCGCGTCGGTTTGATAATCAACAAACTGAAGGGTGGACCAAGTGCATGGTTCTGAATCAAATGGGCAGGTTAGGTATGCCGGCGTCAGAGAGAATGTATTAATCCTACCAAGGGCTGCGCAAACCCGGCTGCGCTTGTGAATTAGGCAACAACGCCGCCCAGGTTGAGAGGCAATCGCCCCCAGATATTATGTCCGGCAGCAATGACAGGCTTTGGTACACAGGTGCCTTAACCCCTTAGTGGCTATGACCGCCGCCGGACTCTGACGCTTCATATTCGGACTCGGACTGAACATTTCCATAGCGCCGTAGCGGTGGCGAGTTCCATATCACCTTATGTCCAGGTGCTAGATTAGCCGCTTCCAGGTAATGGTGGCGAGCCTCTTTCGGGTTCCCCAATTGCTCCAGGGTGAGCGCGAGATTGTAGTGCGCCTCGGCCAGGGAAGGTTGAATTTTGATGGCCGCCTCGTACTCCTTCTTTGCAGCTTCCAACTGATGGGCGGTGGAGAACTGATTGCCCTGCACCATCGCTTTACGTGCGGCCGGTTCTGCATCGGCCGGTGGCCGGAGAGTCTGCTTCTTGTGCACATGCCCCGCGCAACCGACCGCCAACACGATGAAAACCCCTGCCCAAAGAATGCGTCGACGTCTTGCCTTCCCCATGCCGCCTTCTCCTTTTTGATGAAATGGTAAATTCAGGGTCTCAATATCTCAATATGAGAAAGAGTATTTGGCGTCAAATCATCAAAACCGAAACAAGCGAATGTCTAAGGTGCCTTAAGTGCAATCCGGCATTTATGTTTCGGTGGAACAACACCCTGCCTGGCCGAATACACCCTCGTAAGGGATCTCACCTTGTAATCGTTTGACGTAATGATCGGGATCCTTTTGAAACACTTCCGGACAATAAGGGCATCGGCAAAAAAACACGTCCCATCCCGCGATTTCCATGCGTACAGTCCACTGTACCGGTTTTTCCGCTAAACAGGTGGGGCACACAACGAGTTCCCGGGTTTCCTGAAGGTATTTTGAAGGGTCCTGATCAAAAAGATCGGCGCAACCCTGGCAACAAAAGAAATACTCTTGGCCTTCGTAATGGCTTTTGGCCCAGCGATCCGCTCCAATTCCTAATCGGATCAAAGAACAACCACAGGTGGGACAAATGGAAGTGACTATTGTTTTTGCCGAGCTTGAGATGTCATTTGTCATTGCATTGGCCTTTTTCTGTTTCACTCATTTCAGCACAACAAGATGATTCATTTTTTTTGGGAAATAAATCCACCACGAAATCAATCAGTGATTGCAATTTGCTTCTGGTGCATTCACAGGCTTCTTCAGTAGAAACGCTTTCTTTTTCTACATTGTCCCAATCCACATATTTTTTCATAGCAACAACGTGCCTCCATACACCAGCGCTGAAAAAGCGAATATCCCTGCAAAAAGCTTCCCGGATTGCTGGTTTTGCCCTAAATGTGAATGGCCTTGCGCATCGAAGCCAATATAGGCGCTCAAGGCCAAAATCCCCATCGAAGCCTGGATTTTCAAAACAGGGTCTGTTTCGGAAGTCAATAGAAGAGCCAGCACCGGCAGGGAAAGCGCTAGCCCTTTGTATAGCAATCTGTTTACCGGAATAAAATGCTCAATTAATTGCATACTGAAAGCGAAGTACCAGACTAAAGCTATTCCTTGAATCCACCAATCGGAAGCGAAAATAAGTATTGGGAGAATACAGACTAACGTGCAGAAAACCGAATGACTGAGACCCATTTTAAAACGCTCCCAATAACCATATTCTAGCGCTTGCATATCCTTATTTTTGGCAAAGCCATTATTTAAATATTCCTTCAAATCAGTAAAATAAACCGGGCCGTAGATGCCTTCCCAACCATGCTCTTTAAGAGCTTTTCTTTTGACCCCCGGCGCGGACAATTGCGGCAGTACTATCCGATTGTGATTTACCCGTTCCCCTACATTGTAAACCTTCAAGTGGGAAAGAATTGTTTCGGCAGTAAAAATACCTTCGGCAGCTGCACACCAGACATTGGTTCCGTTAGTATTGACTACTAAAAGGAAACAATCTAAACCCTCTTTTTCCAAATATTCCTTTAGATGTCTAACCGTATAATCGAAATTACAGGTGACGAGAATGGGAGAAGATTTGTCTGGGTTGCCGATAGCCACTGTTTCAGGTTCGCAAGGAAATCGGACAAATCGAAAAATGGTTTGATATATGTCTTTAATCCAGCCAATCATTTTTTAATTTCTAAAAGAATGAACATGCCCAACATAAATGATTTGCGGTGAACTATTTCCATACCCGCTTCCCGAACATCATCATCAAAATTTGAAATCGCGTTGGTGGTGGTTTGAGTGATAACCCAAGTAAGAAGCCGCATAGGTAACCTGAAGGCATAGTACAAACATTTGGCTAGAATATTTTCTGGAATGATTTCATCGCCGATAAGAACTTTCCCCCCATTTTTTAAAATTCTTTTGATCTGCTTCAATACATGAATCCGTTCCGCGCGAGTCAGTTCGCTGAAAGCAAGAGTGCTCAAAATAATATCGAATGATTCATCTCCTAAATGCTCATCGAGATTGCCAAGGCTAATATTCAGGTAGTTTGCCGAGGGCGAATTTCTCTTTGCCACAGCAAGCATGCCGCTATTGGCATCCACGCCCGTCACCACGGCTCCTCGCTCGATACACATTTGTGCCAGAGTTCCTGTACCACAGCCCAGATCGAGAACTTGATTTCCGGAGTGAACGTGTTCGGCGATTTGCCTTTTAATTTTCGTCAACGTTCCCAGAGTCAAAAGACTCATCCCTAGATCGTAGCGCTCAGGGCGGGATTCAAGAATTTTCATGTAAACAAAGGACATGAGAAAGACCTTCAACAAGTATTCATAATTTTAAAAACAAGGGCAGTTGTAAACTTGTCCACCCAAACCGGTGATCCTAATCCAATTCCAATGCGAATAGACTTTATGCGTTTCCTACCCCTGCTTGTCTTAATATGTTTTCAGAAACGGAATTCATCTCACAGCATTCCAAATTTTTTCTGTCCACGGCAACCGCGGGAATCTTTTCGATTCCATAAAGGGTCGGCTTATTTTTAACTTCCTTATTAGGGTCCTTGGTTAAATCATAAATAACGACCTCACACCACGGACAAGTCAAACGGTTAACAAGGTCCACTGTTGATTCACAAATGGGGAACCACTTGTAAAAACCTCAACAGTTCTTTTTTGCATGGTATGGTCTTCTTTATTAAAGTGATAATTATTTCAAATTAATAACGGAACATATTTAAGCGGTGATAAGTTTTTTATGCTCTAAATAAAATTCTTTCATCTCTTTGTTAGCCGATATCGTGATTGCAAGGTTTGTCAGGAAAGAATCTATTTCTTTACAGTTGAGTGTGGCCAGAATGTGGTCATCACTGACTTCGGTGAAAGTACGCATTCCAGTGCAACCTAAGGACATGCCAAAAGGCGATTTATTCAAGGTGGTTGGAATCACCGCACAAGCCGGACGACCCAAAGCCATGGATTGCATGCTCTCAGACCATTTGCAGCATCCCAAAACTTCGTTATAAATCATCGCCTGTGAAGGCTTTAACCACATCAGGATCAATTGGGGTTCCACTGGAAAATCTTTTAAAGGTCCATACACCACACCAGCTTTCTTCTCTTTAATGGTTGGGATGTGCGCTGGCTCATCTTCTGACAGGTAAGAGCATTCACACATTTTTTTAACCAAACCACTCAGTTGTTCCTGTACCTCTTTGGGCATCTCGAACCCTAACACCATGGCTCCTATCGGACAGTTAAAATGCTTATTGGCCGGTGCATAAAACGTTTTTTTCTCTGCGATTCGCCAAAAGGTACAGAACGAAGGAAATTCTCCTTCGATAGATTCCACACCCTGCGGTTGATCGTCTACCAGGGCCATCGCGACCGGGGCAATATCAAGCCCAAATGCTGATGTGATTTCCTGATTAGTTTTTGCATTATCCATGTTCGCCTCCAAAAGCTAGGTTTTTACAGTGTGGGTAATTCCTATCTCATCGTTGATATTTTATAAACTTTGACTTGGAGAGTCCGGGTTTTTCGCCAAGCCCAATTTAATATCGCTTAGAGACTCTTTCAAAAGAAAACGTCTTTTACAGCTCTCTCCCTGATTCGAAACTGCAAAGGATGGGACAGTCGCCCGTGAAGGTTGCTTCTTGTCATTGGTGGGTCATTTGCTTTAAAACATTTTTCATGGATTTGAGGCCTGTGAATTTCTGTTCCACTTCGTCCAGTTTTGTTTGCATTTTTGCCAAAACCGATTTACAAATTTTAAAATTTTTAACCCGCAATTTCAGAAGTTCCATAATCTCATTGAGCGTGAATCACAACTTTTTCGCATTTTGAATAAAACGAATTCTGGCGGCGTCTTCCCTGGAATAGAGTTGGTAACCGACTTCGAAACGTTTGGGAAGGTCGATCAGCCTCCTCTTTTCGTAATACCAAAACGATTCGATATTGGCCCCGCATTCCTTAGCCAATTTACTCCGTGTCATCGTTTCCATGTTTTTCTCCCAATATATAGAACATACACCCTGTACTATGGTACAGGGTCAAGGGGAATATGGCCTGCCCCCTTTAAACCACTCCTAGGTCTATGTTACAGGCTTGGGACATTGAAAGGAGGGCACCATGCCGTCGGGTGTGGGGCTTTTTGTTTGCCCACCGTCCAGGCGAGCCGCGTTGGCCAGGGAGTGTGGGTCGCTCCTTTTCAGCTGGCCAGCCTAGCCATATCTAATGATTCTACTTAGCTCCCAATGTTCTTTGACATCCCTTTTCTAACCTGCTTTGGCTCACACATTGAAGGTAAAGGCAAAATCATCTTTCCTCCTTGTGGAAAATCCGTTTCGGGACCTCACCACTGAGGGCCACTTGCAGGAGCGACTCCGTTTGTCGATAGGCGCGCAGGGCTAGGAGAATACCCCGTCTCTCGCTGCGAATTGGCCGACGCATCTCAATCGGGAAGATGCTGTTTCACTGCAGAGTGTCCCTCCAATCGAAGTCCACTCAGGTTGACATCTCTCTTGACTGATAGCTCCCTTTCACAATGGCGTCAAAGATTTCTCCTGGCTGGATGTCCTCATCACTGAGCATCACCCGGTTGTACAGGTCCTCCGGGAGCACTCGCAGGACTGTCATGAGTCCCTTCACTCCCTTGAACCACCCAGCACGCATTCCTCGGACCTCCCGGCGGCCACTGATTTTCTTCATCGTAGCCATGCTCATCTTCATGCCCTGCATTTTCTGTGGATAGCCCGGCACGTCAAAGGCTGGCTCTTCCAAGGAAGATTGTGGCGAGGGCCGGTTCGGCAAGGACGCCAAATACTGGGAGGCATCAAACCCTTCCCGAATGCGCGGACCGACCTGTTGGACCATGTGGTTCATCATGTGATGTACCATATGGCAATGAAAGATCCAGTCACCGGGGTTGAACGCCACGAACTCAAAATCTTGCGCCATGGCCACGCCCACCAGCGTATTATTTCTCGGAACCCAGGCACTCTGTGGGATACGTCCCCCTTCGGTTCCGGTGAGCCAGAACGTATGGCCATGGAAATGAATGGGGTGATGTTGCATCGGGCTAAAGTCCACCAGTCGTACACGTACCCGCTCTCCATGCTTGCACACCATCGGGGTGGTGTACGGTCCACTTCGACCATTGATCGTGTGCCAATTCCAGTCCATCGCCATGGAATTTGCCGTCGCCGAGTTCGGCGGGATGAGAAAATTCTGGAAGACCAGCGCGAAATCCCTGTCAACCGGTGGGTCGTACGCAATCCGGGGATGGACGATAAATAAACCGGCCATCCCGAAGGCCTCTTGCATGGCGATGTGCGAATGGTAGAAGAAGGTCCCCGTCTGGTGGAGGTCGTACTCATAGACATAGGTTCCCCCCGGCGGAATGAGGTCCTGAGTGAGACCCGGCACGCCATCGTATTGAATCGGGAGCTCCAGCCCGTGCCAATGCACGGAGGTCGGCTCTGGAAGCTCGTTGTGGACCACAAAGCGGACCCGGTCTCCTTGAAAGGCCTCGACCGTCGGGCCGGGCATGGTGCCATTGTATCCCCAGACATCCATCGCCTCACCCGGCAGGAATTCCCGCTTCACGGGCGTGCAGCGGAGTTCAAACTCTTTGACGCCGTTGACCATCTTCCAGGGGACTTTTCCCAAGTCCGGGGCCTCGACCATGACAGGCTCCTGCCCTGACTTGCGTAACCCCGGGACCAGCTTGCCCAAAAACTGGTCGGAGCCCGGTGGCCCTCCAAAGCTTGGGCTGAATCGTGAGTAGTTCGAGAACGCTCTATTAGACTCGGTTGTGGGCTCGCGTGGCTCGTTTGCCCGTTGGGGCGCGACCGTCTTGGCATAACCGAGTCGGGCGAACAGGGATCCTAATCCGGCAGCAAGGCCGGTATACATCACTTGTCTCCGTGTTAGACCATTCTTCATAACTAGTGCCTCCTTCAAACGTGAATTCCTACATCCCAAAGGACGACCGACGATTCACTGCCGCTCTCTACCTGGGCTTGGGCACGGCATCAATGTGGCCCGGCACCGTCACGCCCGCTGGCGACGCAAGTCCGTCCACCAAGAGAAGTCCATCAATGGCCACCCTGGTCCCTTGCCAGGCCACAAGATGATCGATGTAAATCAATCGGCGAAGGAAGAAGTCTTGTTGGGCTTCGAGGACCGCCGGCCACGTCCCCCGATTCTCCCCATAGCTCTTGAGTCGCGTCGTATAACGATCCCGCGCCTCCGGAAGAATGACATCCCGGTAGTTGCCCACATGTTGCAGGGCCGTTCGATACTGTTGGAACTGCGCAGCCAACGAGCGACGCAAACGCAGTTCCGTCAGACGCACCTCAGCCTGTTGTCGTCGCAAGTCGGCTTGGGCCTGCCGAATTGTTCCTTGATTCCGATCGAAGATGGGCAGCTCGATGAACGCCCCTACTCCGTACACCGTGTCGCGGGTTTCGTAGCTATGTCCGGCCGACCCTTGGAGAATGAGATTCGGAATTGGTTCCACCTTCTCCCGTTTCACCGTCAGTTCATCCGCCTTCAGCTTGGCACGTACCACCCCCAGTTCCGGGCTTTCGGCCAGTAACCGGCGAAGCGCCGTCTCCCAATGGATCCGTACCTGTTGGCCTTCCAGGCTTCCACCCAGGGCTTCCAATGGGCGAGGAACCCCAACGACGGTTATCAACCACTCCCATTCCAGCGCAAGATCATTTTCCGCCCTCTTGACGTTGAGCTGCTGGTCTTCAAGAAGCACCTTGGCTTGATGCAGGTCGGCGCGATTCGCTTGCCCGACATTCAACATTTCCTGCACAGTGACGAGAGCGTCCTCCGCGTTCTTGAGGAGTTCTCGTTGGATAATCAATCGCTCCTGAGCCCCGAGGGTCCGATAAAAGCGGATGCGTACCTCATTGATGACGCGATATTCCTGGCCGAGGGCTTGAATTTCAGCCGCCGAAGCACGCGCGAGATACTTCTCGCGGCTCAACCGTAGTTTTCCGGCAGTCACGATCTCCTGTTGGACGAACCCACCCTGGAACTCACCCGCCGTCCCCTCCGCGCCTATCTGCTCACCGATATAGCCCACGAGGGGATTGGGATAGAGCCCGGCCTGCAAGGCTTTTGCACGTTCCCCTTCGATCTGGGTCTGGGCTTGAACCAAGGTGAGGTTGTTTTCTCGGGCGAGACGTTCTAACGTCTCCAGCGTGAGTGGACCAGCCAGGTTCTCTACATCGTTTCTTACGGCGGGTTCGGAAGGAGAGGCCGGGTGACTCGGTGCCACAGCCTGTCCCTGAGGTCCCTGACCGGAATCGGTCATGGTTCCAGAGGCTGAAACGTGCTTGATATTCCTGTCGGTTCCTTGAAGAGTGTGAGTGTGACAGCCGAGTGGGCTCAACCCCAACAGCGAGACAACGACAGCCAGCCGCGCCATGACACCTCTCCATTTGGTGATGGGTCCACCATTCTCCAGGAGGGGTTCCCAGGAGCGGAGCGTCGCCGGATCCCCGTTATTCTTGATGCATTCCGGGCGTGTTCCCTCCACACACTGCCCCCCTTTCGTCACCAAGAAATCCGGGGGAGGGAAAGGGAAACGGGTATCATGCGGCCGAAATTGGAAAATTCTCATGGTGTCCTCCCGATTGATGCCCTGGTTGAGATACCCCTCTACGGAGAACCCAAGGGCACCTCATTGGTGTGTCAATCTAGACGTAGGGAAAGGGAGGAACTCAATTCCTGAGAGTCGATAAGAGGAGAAAAAGAAGAGGTTTCTTGGAGGGAGGGCTCCTATCGGGGAGAAGAGAAGTAAAAGCGGGACCCAAGTGCTGATTCATGACCCCGAGGTCGATGGAGGGAAGCATGGCTGGGTTCACATCCCCGAAGGGAGCCCCAGAGGCCACAGCAAGCTCCGGGCACCCGGTGCCATTGTTCATGGGGTCGCCATGGGAAGCCGGTGAATGAGAGCCCTCTCCCCCGGAAGCATCGGCCATGGGGCAAAAGAGGCTCCCCCCACTGCACAAGAGAAAGGTGAGAAGGATTGCGAGGGAAAGCCCAGATCGAAACCGGGTAGGGATGTCTAAAGCCATAGTTTTTATTAGTGTAGTCCGTTTTGTGCCATTGTCAAATATAGAGATTTCTCCACACCGTTTTCCTTCCAACACTTTTATTGGGAAGAGGGTCAGCAACCCTTATTGGTTGTAAATCCGAAAAAGAAAGAAACGCTTCAACTCAAACCTATTGAGAACGGAAAAAGGAAAGTCATTATTTTGATATTAGGTCACAGAGGAATGCTACACCTCAACCCTGCGAAATATCCTTTCGGGTTTGAACAAATGCTGGCTCGCTACCCTAGCGGGGTAGAAACATTGGTCTAGAAAGTATCTCCATCGGAAGGGAACAGGCTTGTGTAAGCTCTACTCCCTTTCAAACTTTGTCACATCTGACGCTCCTGATTCTTCAAAAAATTCTTATTGCTCAGAAACCGGCCCCGCCAACTCGGTTTTCAAATCCCAGCCCCTCCAGAGAATATAAATCACCGGGATGACGAGAAGGGTTAGAACCGTCGTCGTCACCATCCCACCAATCATCGGGGCAGCAATGCGTTGCATCACATCGGCCCCGGTCCCTTGGCTCCACATGATAGGCAAGAGCCCGAAGATCACAGCCGACGCCGTCATGATGATCGGGCGGACCCGACGGCTGGCTCCTTCGACAATCGCCTCGCGGAGATCGGCCAGGGACCCGAGACGGCCTTCGGTACGCCGTTGTTCGACCGCTTGATCCAGGTAGACGATGACCAGGACCCCGATTTCCGCAGCAACCCCTAAGAGGGCAATGATCCCCACCCAGACCGCCACGCTGAGGTTGTACTCGAGATAGTTCAGATACCAGACGGCCCCAATGAGTGAGAAAGGGACGGAGAGCAGAACGATCAAGCATCGCGGAACCGACCGAAAGTTCAGATAGAGCAGGACAAAGATCAGCAGGATCGTGAGCGGGATCGCGATGGCGAGCTTCGCTTTCGCCCGTTGCAGATACTGGTACTGCCCGCCCCAGCCAAGCGAATAGCCGGGAGGAAGCGGCACCTTCTCTTGAATCAAAGCCTGTATCTCCTGGACATAGCTTCCCAGGTCACGCCCAGCTACATCGACAAACACAATACCCGCCAGGGCCCCGTTCTCGTCCCGAATAGAGGAAGGGCCGGTCTTCATGGAGAGCTCAGCCAATTGCCCCAGTGGAAGGTGTTCTCCGGCGGGGGTCATCACCAACACCCGTTTGAGTGCTTCGAGGTCTTGTCGCAACTCCCGTGGGTAGCGGACATTGATCGGATACCGTTCCCGCCCTTCAATGGTATAGGCAATGTTCTTCCCGCCGATGGCCGATTCGATCACATCGTGGACGTCTCCCACCGTGAGACCGTATCGAGCGGCGGCATGTCGATTCACTTCGATATCCAAATAGTACCCGCCCGTCACGCGTTCGGCATAGACACTCCGGGTCCCTGGAACATTTTGCAGCAGCCCTTCGATCTGAAGGCCAATCCGCTCGATTTCCTCTAATCTCGGACCATAAACCAGAATGCCGAGACTGGTTCGAATCCCGGTGGCCAGCATTTCGGTGCGGGTTTGGATTGGCATCCACCAGATATTCGGCATGCCTGGAAACCGTAGCCGTTGGTCCATCTCTTCGATGAGCCGGTCCCAGGTCATCCCGGGCCGCCACTGGTCCCGCGGCTTCAGCGTCACGACGGTCTCGGCCATGCTGAGCGGGGCAGGATCGGTCGGTGTTCTCGCCCGGCCCATTTTCCCGAACACCCGCTCGACTTCCGGAAATTCCTTGAGCAACCGATCCTGTGTCTGCAGGACCTCGGTGGCTTTCTTAATGGAGATCCCTGGCAAGGCCGTGGGCATGTACAAGATGGTCCCTTCGTTCAAGGGGGGCATGAATTCCGAGCCAAGCTGAGAGAACAGCGGGATGGTCCAGACAAGTCCCCCCGCAGCCAAAGCCAGGACTATCCAGCGAAACCGCAGCGCTCCACGCGCCACCGGACGATACACACGGATCAAGATCCAGTTCAGTGGGTTCCGTTCCTCAGCATGAATCTTTCCCCTGATGAATAGGACCATCAGCAATGGCCCCAGGGTGATCGAGACCAAACTTGCAAAGAACATGGCAAACGTTTTGGTGGCGGCCAATGGCCGGAAGAGACGTCCTTCCTGGGCTTCGAGCATGAAGACCGGCAGGAACGAAACGGTGATGATCAGCAGCGAAAAGAACAGGGGCTTTCCCACTTCTTGCGCAGCCCTCACAATGACCGACACCCGAGAACCCGGGCCTCCGGTCCGCTGCCATTCCTCCAGCCGGCGGTGGGCATTCTCAACCATGACGATGATCGCGTCCACCATGGCCCCGATGGCAATGGCAATCCCTGCTAGCGACATAACGTTGGAGGTGATGCCAAGGTAGTACATGGCAACGAAGGACATGAGAATGGCCACCGGGAGCACCAGAATGGCCACGAGCGCGGAGCGAACATGAAACAGGAACACCAAGGTGATGACACTGACTACGACGCTGATCTCAATCAGTTTCTCCTTCAGCGTGGCAATGGCCCGGAGGATCAACTCTGACCGATCATACACGGGCACGATCTGGATTCCCTCCGGGATAGAGGGCTCGATCTCGCGCAGCTTGGCTTTGACCCGGTCAATGACGGCCAACGCATTCTCACCATAGCGCATGACCACAATTCCGCCCACCACTTCACCCTTCCCGTCCAGTTCCGCCACGCCGCGGCGCATGTCGGGACCAATGGTGACGTTGGCCACATCCTCCACCGTAATCGGGGTCCCTTTGCCATCCGTACCCAGCGGGACCACCCGGATATCATCCAGGGATTGAATATAGCCACGCCCACGCACCATGTATTCGCGCTCACTGGCTTCGATGACCCTTCCCCCCACCTCGCTGTTGCTACGCCGAATGGCTTCAATAACCTTTTGCAGGGAAATGCCGTACCCTTGAAGTTTGATAGGATCAACCTGAACCTGGTACTGCTTGACAAAGCCACCGATGGAAGCGACCTCCGCCACTCCCGGCACACTCTGCAGCCAGTAGCGGAGGTGCCAATCCTGAAAAGAACGCAACTCCGCCAAATCATGGTTGCCGGATTCATCAACCAGCGCATACTGAAAGACCCACCCGACTCCAGTGGCATCCGGCCCCAGCGTGGGCGCCACCCCATCCGGCAGCTTGCCTGCCACCCCCTGCATGTACTCCACGACGCGGCTTCTCGCCCAATACATGTCGGTGCCGTCTTGGAACACGATGTACACAAATGAGAGCCCTAGGAACGACTGCCCCCGTACGTACTTGATGCGCGGGGCGCCGAGCATGGACGTGACAATTGGATAGGTTATTTGATCTTCGACCAGATCCGGACTGCGTCCTGGCCATTCCGTAAACACAATCACCTGCACGTCCGAGAGGTCCGGGAGTGCATCCAAGGGGGTGTGAAGGACTGCCCAGATTCCCCAGCCCATTAGAAAGATGGTGGCTAGACCGACCAAAAAGCCGTTCCGGGCGCTCCACTCAATGATCCGTTCGATCATGGGAGTTCCCCTTTACCTGCTATCCATTCCCATCCCACCCATGTCCATGCCGCCCATTTCCATCTCGCCCATGTGGGCCTGCTCCATCTTGATCCCGCCCATCCCAAGGGCCCCCATCATATTCGTGGAGGCCATGAGCTTGCTTTCAGAGTCGAGCAGGAAATTCCCGGAAGTCACGATCCGTTCTCCTTCTTTAAGTCCGTCAATGACTTCATAATAGGATCCCACCTTCGGTCCCAGCGTGACCTGTCGTGGTTCGAACATGCCCTTTTCCCGGACTACAAACACCACTGTACGGATGCCAGAATCCATGACAGCGTCTTCCGGGACGGCCAGGGAGGGCTTACGCTGAATCCGAATGGACACGGTCCCGAACATGCCAGGTTTGAGACGCAAAGTGGGATTGGGAAATTCGAGACGAACCTTCAACGTTCGTGTTTCCTTGTTAAAGTAGGGATATATGTAGGTGACTCTTCCACCAAACGTTTCTCCTGGGTACGCATCAAGAGTCAGCGTGGCGGATTCCCCTCCCTTGACGAAGGGCACTTCATACTCATAGATCTCCGCCTGAATCCAAATGGTCGAGAGGTCCGCGATCGTGTACGCGGTCATCCTCGGCTCCACGAACATTCCCTTGAATACCTTTTTCTCAATGACGTACCCACCAATGGGCGAAAAGAAAGTAACAGATGTCTGGGGCTTGCCCCGCCGTGATAGTTCTTGAATTTGCTTATCCGTGAGGGTCCACAGCCGAAGCCGGTCGTACGCGGCTTCCACCAACTGCCTAGCCTGATCCCGAGCGTCTGAAAGTGGGCTGTCTTGAACCTGCTCATAAGCGTTCACAGCCAGCAAATACTCATCTTGTGCGGCGACGAGATCCGGGCTGTACAGCGTGAACAGCGGGTGCCCTTTGCGGACTCGCTGCCCCGTATAATCGACAAACAACTCCTCAACCCAGCCGGAAAGCCGAAAATTCACGTGGGTAATGCGTCGCTCATCGAAGTCCACCCTTCCTACCGCGCGAATGGTCATTTCAAGTTGCCGGTTTTCCACCGCTCCGGTTTTGAGTCCAATCAGTTGTTGCTGTGCGGAGGTCACCAGGGCAAACGCCTGGGCCGGGCCTCCCGCCTTTTCCGCAGGCGTTGTCATCCCTCCCATCGACATCAGGCTTTGCTCCAGATGGGGGCGGGTATCCTGGCCTAATATATTGTTGGCCAAGAGCCGGACCTGGCGCTCTAGTTCTTCGCTGACAAGCAACCCCGCTCCTACAAGGATCAGAATCCCGAAACCGGTTAGAATCCATCTTATCTGTTTTGGTCCAAGCTTGATCTTTTCCATGGTTCATGCTCCTCATTCATAGGTCCACACCGACCACTCGTTCCAGTTTGGCCAGTTGCTGTTCCCGATCCACCAAGGCTCTGTAGTATTCAAGCTGATAGGTAATGACGGCACGGTCTGCTTCGATGAGATCCAAGAAATCCGTTCGGCCGACCCGATAGCCAGCCATCGCCGCCTTACGGGTTTGTTGTGCCTGGGGAAGAACCGTGGTGACATAAAGCTCCACGATTCGTTCCGTGGCTTTTACTTGAGCCACAAGGTCTTTAATCTGGAAGCGTGTCAGATTGACCAGCGTCTGTTTTCTTGACCGTGCCGCCTCGACCCGTGCTACTGCCTCTCGCACCCCGGCGTCATATTTTGGTTTTGTCCAGAAAGCAAATGGGATATTGAGTGTGATATTTCCACCAAATCCATCATCGGCATGAAAGTTCTGCCAGCGTTGGAGCTCGACTCGCAGTTTCGGGTAGTACTGCAACTGGGCCAGCTTGGTTGCCGATTCGAACTGAGCAACAGCCAAATCAGCCTCTCGGAGTTCCGGGCGCCGGCGAAGCGCCTGTTCCCCAAGCTGCTCAAAAGCAATTGCTGCCAAACGTGACGCTGGTTCTTGGGGAATACCGAGTCGCGACAGTGGGGGACGATTCAGAAGGGTGTTGAGGTGAGCTTGTGCGGTCTGCTTGCGCTGCTCCAAGATGGGGAAATGTTGTAAAAGCCTGGACAACTCGACCTGGGCCTTCAGGACATCCACCTGGGTTCCCTTGCCGACACGGTACTTGGCGTTGGCAATCTCAAAAAATTGCTTCACCAACTTGACCCGTTCATGGTGAATCTCAATGGCCTTGTGCGCCCAGAACAACTCATAGTAGGCCACTTTGACAGCTTCCGTTATCTCCCGTTCCTTGGCGGCCAACCGTTGAGTAGCCTGATCGGCTGTTCGAGCAGCTACCTCTGCCTGCAACGACAACGTTCCTGGGAAAGGGAAACGCTGGGCCAATCCGTAGATGGTCCTTTGAGTCCTGGTCACATCCAGCGTGTCCGGAGTATTCCAAAGCTGGATCTTCACCTCGGGATCCTCAAGTGTGCGGGCTTGGGGAATCCGTTCCTGCATCGCTTTGACCTGCTCACGGGCCACGGTCACCTCTGGGTTCCGATCTAGAGCTTCCTGAACCAAAGGTCCCAGTTCCAAGGGAATCGTAGAGGATGCCGTTTTTGCGATGACCGTCTCCCAGAGAACGCCATTCAGAACTGCTACGAGGATAAGAGTCCAGACGAAAATGACTTTTCCTCGGCTCATAGTTCACTCCTTATGGTGCTTCTTATCGTTTTCCCCTCTCCCGGGTGTTTTCAGGAAAAGAGAAGAGGATGAAGGCCAGTAGGTTCTACCCACTTTTAGGATGGTAGGACCTAGCCCAAGATTTGTTGTCAGGGAATTAGTTGAAAACGAAAGGAACCAAGGAAGGTATCAAATGCGCAGGACTGAGATGAGGATGAGAATATCCGGGGGAGGTGAATGAATGCTGACTGTCGTAAGGGCAAAAAGGTTGCCTGCCTTCCCGAAAGCGACCACTGGCGGAGTCATTTCCCAGGCAGGGGTACAGTCTTGGACAACGACAGGATTCACTTCTTGCGTTGTTTGAACAGCAAGTTTCTTAAAGTGATCACAAAACTGTTTGGCAGATTCCTCCCCGGGTTGTGAGCAATTGCTACCCTCCATGGCATGGGCCCCGCCATAAATCGGTACCAGGCACGCGAAGGCATTGAAACTAAAAAGGAAGAGAAGAATGGTTAACAAGCTGGCAAGGGCTGAGCGGGATACGGACATGGAGCAAAACCTTATTTGGAACTCATTATGATTTATCGAGATACTATACTAATTCATGAGGAGCCTTCAACTTAACAGGAAGCCAAGCCTCATCTCCATGCCAGGTAATTGTTTTGTCAGCCACAAGAGTTGGAAAGTAGGAACCTGGCTGGATTAAATTGATAATCGCCAAAGGGCAGGAGGTAGGCCATTTCCGTGCGAAGGACATTAGCGACGAAACCGTTGAATGCGGTGATTATGAAAGTCCGCGACGTAGAGGTCCCCACTGAGGCTACTCGCAAGCGCTGTCGGGCCATCGAATTGGCCGGGCTCTGAGCCCTGCTCTCCAAACTGGTCCAGGTAGGTTCCATCAGCCTCAAAGATCTGCACTCGATTGTTGTAGAAGTCGGCGACGAGGATATGGCCCGCTTGGTCAAAGGCAATATCCGACGTCACCCGGAAACGGCCACCCCAGAGACCCAGGCCACCCCATTTTCTGAGAAACTTTCCTTCCGGGGTAAATACCTGCACACGGTTGTTATAGGAATCCGCCACATACACGAGATGATCCGGACCCACCGCCACCCGCGCCGCGTAATAGAATTCCCCCTCGCGCTCGTCCGGTAAGAGGAAATTGAGTGCGGAGATTATGTCATTGACCTTGCCCTTCTTGCCCCAGGTTGTCAAAAATTGTCCGGCCGCTGTGAATTTCTGGACTCGGAAGTTGTATTCGTCCATCACGTATACTGTCCCGTCTCTGCTAACCGCCAGCCCTGCCGGGGAATCAAATTGCCCCTCTTGCTTCCCTGAGGTACCCCATTTTTTGACAAAGCGCCCATCTCGGGTGAACTGTTGGATGGTGTCTGCAAAGTAATCGGCCACATAGACTGTGTCGTTAGAGCCAATGGCGATTCCCGTCGGCTTGAGAAATTGTCCTGAGCCTGTGCCTTGGCTGCCCCACTCGAGCACAAATTCTCCATCCCGGTTAAATTTCTGCACGCGGTGATTTCCGGTATCGGTGACATACACAAACCCATCAGAATCCACCGCCACATCAAATGGGTATTGAAACTCGCCTGGTCCAGGCCCTTGGCGCCCCCACATGGAGGTATAGTGAATTCCCTCATTGGAAAGTGGGGATTCAGCCGCCAAACCCGGAGCGGCCGTCACCAGGGCAACAGCAACCAGGGCAACCAACCGTAGGGTCTTCATGGGCTACACCTTATGTAAGTGAGACGGGCACTCGTTTGAGACATTAGAAATTCACTCTGAATCCACCAGTCACGATATAGTCATTTTTCAGGGCCAGTCCGTTGAGGTTCTGGACCACCGGAACCTGGACAGCCCCTTCGAGTATCACGCGCTTCGTGACCAACTGAAGTCCCGGCGTGAGAAACCACGTCGTGCCGCCCGAGTCCGGATTACTGATTCCCCCCTCCTCGTTCTTCCCGGCATAGAGGAGATTACTTTCCAGCACCCCATAGACAAAGGCTGGAACCCCGGATCCCAAGGTGGGTGGCCAGAGGCGGTACTGGAAGGAGAGGTCCAATCGGGCCTGATCGCCAAACTCAAAATTATTGGCTGGTGTTCGGAAGAGATATTGCCCAGCGAGGTCAAACTCCCAATCAAAGGTCTGCCAGGTGAAAACCGTTCCCAGGATAGGATCCCAAGACCCCGTTCCCAATTGGAGGGTTTGAGGGAGCCGCCCGAGGCTATCGGTTTCATCATCATCCCCGGTCGGGAGCTTGAGTCCGACAAAGGGAGCGAGCCGCCGTGTCTGCCCGAGCCGGTCATCGGAGTAGAGGGTGTATCGACTCAAGAATGTGACGTCCCCAAGGCCCGAATCCCCACGCCGGCTCCTTCCGGCTGTCGTGTTGAGATCCATGGTCTTATCCAGATAGGGCACGATGCCAAACAGCGTGATGTTTCTGGTCGCCCCATAGACCAACGTCGACGGAACGCTCAGCACCCTGAGATCCCGGCCCATGGGGCTGGGATCGTCGGAGGACCGACGCACAACCACCTGCTCCCGCAGGATGAACTCCCCTTCGCCCACCGCCAGCGCGGTGTTGGAGGTGATAGGGGCAGCCTCGGAGTGAGGAGCCCCAGTAGCCACCAGTATTGCCCCAACCAGAACCATTGTGTAGCGATTCGACCACATGCCCCACCTCACCTTTCAATGTGAAGGCGATGGCTCCTTTCACTTCTTTCAGCGAGCAGAGAAAGGTCCGAGGCCACCATTCACACGCCGGATGTCAAATTGCCTGGCGGTGAAGGGTCAAGATCCAGGAAAGATGATTTCGCGGGGAGTGAACCCCGCTTCGTCCACCGCTTGGCGAAGGGCCTGTTCGGAGACCTTCGCGCCCTTCTTCAAAATGACAATGGCCTTTCCCTCCTTCATTTCCATCCTGACCTGGGCTACCCCCTCGAGGTGACCCAGCCGCTTCTCCAGCCCAAACGCGCAGAATGGACAGGAAGCTCCGTCCACTCGGACAATGATCTGTTGAGCGGAGTCAGGTGAGTTTGTCTCCTGGGCGAGTACAGGAAAACCTGCGGCTAGAGGCAGGAAGCCCATGATTATGAGCGCTCGCATCAGTTGGCTAAGCATGATTGTTCCTCCTTTGGGCTAGACCCCTACCCACAGTTGAATGACCAACATGACACTGACAAGCCCGGTGCTCGCCCAGGTGATTATCCGGCTCAGTTGATTCCCCTGGTGCTTGACGGAGAGAAGGTAGTGGGCCCGCCCAAGC
>JACZVJ010000047.1 GCA_022572725.1 Nitrospinota bacterium
ATCTCAGTGGTCACCCCGTAGCACGCTACGGGGAATAGCAAGTTGAAAAAGCCGTGATCTAAATTTCTCTCCGAACCGCGGTGAGAACCAGTCAAAATTCCATGTGCTCTTGCAATTCGCAAGTCCTGAGCTGTGTTGGGAATATAGAAATTTCCTCCTGCCAGATCAGGATCTCTAATGAGGTACCCTTCGCCTACCCCGGATACAGTGCTGGTTAGATTATGCCAAATAGATAGGAAAGGATAAAACCTAGAAACCGTCACCCACCAACCAGGGAGGTGACAGCAGGAACCGATGCTGTAGGCGCGGCAAGATTGGAAAACATCAGTGTCGCGGCCACCGCCCAGTCGATGAAGGGTTTGGGGTAGATGCCGAGAATGAGCGTGCCCGCCAATCCAACATAGACGGCGGTTTTGAGTGGGGTGGAAATCGTCAGCGGGGTTGGATCGTGGGGTTCATTAATGTACATTTTCTTGATCACGATGAGGTAGTAGTACAACGCGATGACAATGTTAATGAGCGCGACGATCAGGAGGGCATACAGCTCCTGCTCGATCGCGGCTATAAAAAGGTACAGCTTGGCTATGAATCCAGCCAATGGGGGTACCCCTGCCAGGGAGAGCAGAAAAATCAGCATCGCGGCTGCCAGGAAGGGCGAGCGTCGGTTCAAGCCGTTGTAGTCTTCGATTTCATCGCTCTTGATGAGATTGCTGACGCCGATCACCACCGCGAAGGCGCCCAGGTTGGCGAACAGGTAGGTGAGGAGGTAGAACATTATGGCGTCGCTTCCTCGTTTGGTCCCCGCGGCCAAGCCGATGAGGATGTTCCCCATTTGGGCGATACCCGAATACGCCAGAAGCCGTTTGATGTTTTTCTGGGCAATGGCGACGATGTTGCCGTAGGTCATTGAGAGGATGGACGCCAAGACAAACAATAAAACCCACATCGGCTTAAACGTGGCCAGGGCCACGTAGAACATCCGGATCAGGATGGCGATCGCCGCTCCTTTGGGGGCAATGGAGAGGAAGGCTGTGACCGGGGTAGGCGCTCCTTGGTACGTATCGGGAATCCAGGAATGGAACGGCACGGCACCGATTTTGAATCCTAGCGCAGCGAAAATCAGCACGAACCCGATGGCCAGCCCATAGCTGCCTTGGTGTGACGCCATTTCCCCAAACACCATTGTTCCTGTCGCCCCGTATACTAAGCTGATCCCATAGGCGAGCAACCCTGCCGCAAACACTCCGAGAATAAAAAATTTCAGTCCCGCTTCACTGGATTTGAGGTCTTCCCGTAAATAGGTCACCAGAACGTAAAACCCAAAGGTGGAAAATTCCAGCGTGACAAAGACTGAGAGCAGGTCGTTGGCCGACGCCATGAACATCATGCCCAATGCTGACATCAGAACCAGGAAATAGTACTCGCCCCGGAAAAATCGGAAGAACTTGACGTAGTCGACGGAAATCAAAATGACGAATGCGGTGGACAGGAGAACGAAAATTTTAAAGAAGATGGCCAGCCGGTCCAGCACAAACATGTTTTTGAAGAGGGTTCCGCTGACTCCCGTGTAATCAAACCACATTAAGGTGATGAGTGTGACGAGGACTCCCCCGACACTGAGGTAAGCCAGTTTTTCGTGGTCCAGATCCTTCAAAGAGAAGTCGATGATGAGGATCACACAGAGCCAGATGGTGAGGAAGATCTCGGGGGCCAGGAGGAGGAGGTCTGAACCGGAAAGGACGAGGTCAAAGGTCATAGTCGTTTACGGAAGGAGCCCCGTACTGTTTTGGGTGATGAGTGGAGCGACTTGGTTGATGCGGTCCAGCATGGGCTCCACGGTGGACCGCACGACGTTGTAAAAATGCACGGGCATAATCCCAAAGGCGATGCTTGTGCCAATCATGAGGAGCAAGGGCAACCGATCGACAATTCCGACCGCATCGTGGGCATGGTGGCCTTCGGGGGAAAGCCTCCCGTAGAACAAGCCCCGCATCATTTTGAACAAATAGCCCGTGGTCAGGACAATGCCAAGGACGGCCACAATCACTTGGAAAGGATATTTTTCCCAGCTCCCCACAATGATCATGATCTCGGCTATAAAATTGACCGTGCCCGGCATTCCTATAGAGGCCATGCAGGCTACAAGGAAACACCCGGCCACAAACGGCATTCGATCAACCAGCCCTCCCAGCGAGGGAATATCCCTAGTATGAGTTTGATCATAGACCCATCCAGCCATGGCGAAGAGCATGCCCGTTGCAAGCGCATGGGCGAACATGTAAATGACCGCCCCGGTTAAACTGATGTAGTCCAACGCGGCCATTCCCAGGAACACATACCCCATATGGCTCGAGCTGGAATATCCAATGACATACTTGGTGTCTTTGGCAAAATAGGCCACAAACCCTCCGTACACAATGCTGAAGATACAGAGGACAGCGGCAATGGGCATCAGCTCCCTGGTCGTCTCAGGAAGAATTTCGAACGCCACCCGAATGATAGAGAAATGCCCAAGTTTCATCAGGACACCGGCATGGAGCATGCTGGTAGCCGCCGGCGCGGCGGCATGTCCTACGGGAGACCAGGAATGCAGCGGCCAGATGGGCGCGATGGAGGCAAACCCAAAAAAGACCAGGAGCCAGATAATGGTGGCCAATGTTCCTGAAAACTGGGCTTGCTCCCGGAGCACCAAAATATCGAAGGTCTTGACCGGTGAAAAGTGATAGATCAACAGGATTCCCATCAGTGCACACACGGCCCCAACCGACAGAAACAGCGTCAATTTCATCGCGGCATATTCCTTGCTGTTCGCCGCGAAATTCAAAATGAAACCCACGGAATCCCGTTTCTTTTTACCCTCCTCGTCGGTCAATTCCAGGTAGCCTTTGGTGTGACTCCCCCACACCCCAAGCAGCAGGTACATGGGCAACACCGACATCTCGTAAAAGAAGTACAGGAAGAACAGATCCAGCGACATGAACACGCCGATGGTTGCAGCCGCCAGGATTAAAAGGAAGATGTAGAATTCCTTTGCGCGGTCTTTGATGTGCCAAGAGATGAAAATTCCAGCAAAGAGCAATATAGTGGAGGCAAAGACTAACGGTGCTCCAATCCCATCTACCCCGATATAAAAGGCGATACCCAGTTCCTCCGACCAAGGATATCGACTGACAAACTGAAACCCCGCTTGGTCCGGATCGTAGGCAAAAAACACGTAAAAGGACGCCAGTAAGGAAAGGCCGGCGGCCGTCGCCGCCACCATTCGCACAAGCAGGGCTTCGCGGTTGGGCACAAAGATCAGCGCCAACGCCCCTAGGAATGGGGCAAAGAGCGTGAGGAGAAGTGCGTAGGCACCCATCTGCTCTAGTCCTTCACCATTTGCGTCACCATCGTCTCGTCGCCACTACGGTTCCAAGCCATTGCTCCATGATCCAGCCGGTCAACCACCTCTTGCACCGAGCCATTGATCATTCGCAAAAAGGGAGAGGGGTACAGACCGATCCAAAAAATCATGACCGACAGCGCCACAGCAATAATTTTCTCCCGTTGGGTCAGATCCTTGAGGGTTTGAGGAAGATTTGCCACCAGTGGGCCGAACATGGCCCGCTCGTAAAACCACAGAAAATAGGACGCGGCGAAAATCACCCCGGACACGGCCACAACTCCATACACCCAGTGAGCCTGAAACGCCCCAAGCAGGATCAAAAATTCTCCAATGAACCCGTTGGTCCCCGGCAACCCAATCGATGCCAGTCCAATAATTAAGAGAAAGGTCGCCAGCACCGGCAATCGACGCGCCAGGCCCCCACACCGGTCAATGAGCGTGTTTCCCAGCCGGTCATAGAGGAAGCCTGCCAGGAAAAACAGGCCGGCCGTGGTGAAGCCCAGGTTGATCATCTGGATCAAGCTTCCCTGGAGGCCCTGAAAATTCAACGCGAACAGTCCCAAGACGACGAAGCCGAGGTGACTGATGCTGCTAAACACCAAGAGACGCCGGAAATCCGGCTGGATGATCGCAATGATTGCGCCATAGACAATGGCAATCAGGGCCAGGGTCATGACAATTGCGACCACGGTCTGATTCGTTGAAGCTTCAGGAAGAAGGGGGAAACTGAATCGCAGGAATCCATAGGTCGCGAGCTTGACACCCGCCAGGACGACCGACATCCCGATCGGCCCCTGAACCAGCACGTCCGGGAGCCAAGTATGGAAGGGAAAGAGCGGCGCCTTAAAAGCCAAGCCTAAAAAGATCATCCAGAAAATGAGAATTTGCTGGCCCAAGGGAACAGGGACCGTCATCAGTTCAAGAAGGTCAAAACTGTAGGACTGGGTGACGGTAAAGTAATTGAGGCTGAGGAGGCAAAATCCAAGGAGCATGAACACACTACCCAACAATGTATACAAGACATATTTCAACGCGGCGTAATGCCGTTCCGGTCCTACTCCCCAAAGCTTGATGAGGAAATAGCTGGGAATCAGCATGAGTTCCCAAAAGACGAAAAAGAGAATGAGATCAATTGAGACAAAAATCCCCATAAGGGCCGTCTCGAGCGCCAATAGGCTCATAAAATAGGCCTTGATATTCTCTCGTACCGAATCCCAGGAATAGAGCACGATTAACACGGTGAGAAACGCGGTGAGTCCGACAAACAGGATGCTGATCCCATCGACCGCCAGGTGGTAGCTTATGCCCAGGCCGGGAATCCAGTTCAACCGCTCGCTAAACTGCATCGCCGCCGATTCAGGAACAAAACGCAGTAACAGCAAAGCCGAGAGGCCTAACTCCAGCACGCAGATGCCAAGCGCTGATTTTTTAATGAGATCCACATCCTTCAGGACCCAGAGCAGTAAAGCCCCCAGGAGTGGAAGAAACATCAACACCGATAAAATGGGAAACCCAAATCGAAGCTCTTCAAGCATCAGCGTTTACCCACAATCCGGCTTACAGAACTGACTTGCCGGTCAGCCATATCAGGAGAAAGTGCACCAGAAGAAAGAGCCCCACCACGATCATCGCGGCATAGTGATGCACCATGCCGCTTTGGAGCTTGCGCCATGACCAAGCGACGAGGTGGTTGCCAAAGCCGATCACATTGGCCGCTCCATAAATCACGTGCTTTTCAAACCACGTACTGCCAGCAGACCCTAAATCCACCATGCGGCCAACGGCTCGAACCATTCGATCAATGATATTGGAATCAACCCAGTCCCAAATCCTTCCCAGGCGCTTGCACGGCTCGACAAACATCCAGTCATAGAGTTCGTCAACGTAATACTTATTCAAGAGCGTGCCATACGCCCCGGGGGCTCGAGCGGCCCAATCCTCCGCAGCCCGTGGCCGAGCGGAGTACAAATAATGGGCCACACCCCATCCACTGACCGCAATCAGAATCGCAATTCCCATGAGGCCAACTAAAAGGCCAAAGCTCACCTCATGAACCTCCGCCCCTGCCGGCGTGGCCACCCCAGCGAGAAAGCCATGGATCCACCCATGTTCCGGAGGGACCCCTAGGAAGCCGCCAACTATTGCCAGGAACGCCAACACGATGAGCGGCACCGTCATCATCGGAGGGGATTCATGAATATGATGCTCCACCTTCGGGTCCACACGGGATTGACCATAAAAGATCAGGTACGTCAGCCGAAACATGTAAAACGCCGTCAACAGGGCTCCGATCGCAGCCATGAGATACAACCCATACTCCCCGTTCACAAAGGCATGGGCCATGATCTCGTCTTTGCTCCAAAACCCCGCCAGTGGCGGAATACCGGCGATAGCCAGGGTTCCGACGAGAAACACCCCATGAGTCCGCGGAATTTTCGACCAAAGCCCACCCATTTTTCTGATGTCTTGTTCTCCCCCTACCGCATGGATTACGGATCCGGCCGAGAGAAACAATAAGGCCTTAAAAAACGCATGGGTGACCAAATGAAAGATCGCGGCGATATAGGCCCCCACGCCACACGCCAAAAACATGTAGCCTAACTGGCTGACCGTGGAATAGGCGAGAACCCGCTTGATGTCGTTCTGGACCAACCCAATGGTCGCGGCAAACAGCGCGGTGACCCCACCAATCCACCCCACCGTGATCAGGGCCACGGGTGCCATGTCAAACAGCACGTGATTCCGCACCACCATATACACCCCGGCGGTCACCATGGTGGCCGCATGAATCAGCGCACTGACAGGCGTGGGCCCTTCCATAGCATCGGGGAGCCAGATGTAGAGGGGAATTTGTGCCGACTTCCCGATGGCGCCAATAAGCAAGCAAAAGGCAATCGCCGTCGCCATTTCCGTGGACAGTTGATCAACCTGACTAAACACTATGGTGTAGTCCAGGGACTTAAAATTGACGAAAACAAGGAAAATGGCCAGGAGGAACCCGGCGTCTCCAATTCTGTTCACCACAAAGGCCTTGGTCGCCGCCTTCGCCGCAGAGATCCGGTCGAAGTAGTACCCAATGAGAAGATAGGAGCAGAGCCCGACGCCCTCCCACCCGATGAAGAGCACCAGATAATTGTTCCCCATCACCAGGAGGAGCATCGAAACCGTGAACAAATTCATGTACGTGAAGAAGCGCGTGTAGCCTTCTTCCCCATGCATATACCCGACCGAGTACACGTGAATCAGGAAACCCACCCCGGTGACGACCAGAAGCATAACAGTGGTCAACGGATCTATGAGAAACCCGAGATTGACGTTCAAATCCCCGCCGAAGATCCAGGTGTACGCAATCACTTCCCGGGTCGTTCCTGTGGACACCATTTCTCCAAGCACCACAAGCGAGCAGAGAAACGATAACCCCACTGAGCCACACCCGATTTGCCCGGCAAGGGCGGGGGAATACCGATGACCTAGGAGGCCATTCAGGAGAACGGCTAGGAGGGGAAAGACTGGAATGAGAATGACGAGGAGGTCAGACACGCTACCACTTCAAGAGATTGATTTGATCTACATTGGTGGCAATTTTTCCACGGAACACCACGATGATGATGGCCAGCCCCACCGCGGCTTCGCCTGCTGCAATGGCGATCACGAACAGCGCCGCCATTTGCCCTGCCATCGACTCCAGGTAATGAGAGAAGGCCACCAGGTTGATATTTGCGGCATTCAGCATGATCTCGATGGACATGAGAATAATAATGAAGTTCCGCCGAATGAGCACACCCAGGATGCCCGTCATAAACAGAATGGCACTGAGGGCGACATAGGCGGAGAGGGGAATCATGGTTTCAAGGTCAGTGTGTTTGACTCACAGGGGTACATCGGTTTTGGCAACCGGGGTCGTAGGGGTTTTGGCCAAGACAATGGCCCCGATAATAGCCCCAAGCAGAAAGACGCCGACAATTTCAAACAACAGTAAATAATCGCTAAACATGGTCAGGCCAATGGCATGGCTGTTCCCCACCGCAAGAATGACTTCCGTTGTGGCCTTGCCCTTCGCTCCGGCATAGGGAGATTGGAACATGAGGATCAACAGCTCTCCAAGAATTGCGATGCCCGCAAACAGCAGAAACGGGAACTTCCGATGGAGATACCGCTCTTCGGTCTTAAGATTCAGAAGCATCAAGACAAACAGATAGAGAATCAGAATGGCCCCGGCATACACGATAATTTGAATCGCAAACAGGAATTCCGCGTTGAGCAACACGAACAAGCCTGCGATGTGCAACAGCAGCGTCAGCAAAGCCAGGCCGCAATGCACAGGGCTTCGGAGGGCTACGGTCAGGACTCCCGCCAGGATACTGACCGTGGCAAAGTACCCAAAAAGCAGATACACCATACTTGTACGTTAGGAGGTGTTTGGCTTGTGAACCGGCTCGGGGAATTGGTAGCGGTAGACGCGGCTCTCGTGATCGTCTTTCTCTTGATTATGGGCATACAGATATTTTTTGGCATCGTCCATATATTGTTCACCAATGTCATAGAGCCGCTTTTTATCAAACAGGAGGGTACGCTTATCGTGGGTGGAATACTCATAGAGCTTGGTCATCGCCAAAGCATTGACGGGACAAGCCTCCACACAATAGCCGCAAAAGACGCACTTCGTAATATCGATATAAAACTCCGTGGCAACCCGCTGCAGGGGCAAGGATTTGTCTTCCTCACTGATCACCTTGATGCAGCGGGACGGGCAGGCAACTTCACACAAATCACATCCCACACATCGCTCGCGTCCATCATCATACCGCAAGAGCCCCAGAGCCCCGCGGTGAGCATCTGGAATGACCCTCTTCTCCCTGGGATACTGGAACGTCATGGGGCGGTGAAACATATGCTTGAACGTCACCTTCATCGCATTCCAGATTTCCCGGAATAAGACGGCGTTCATGAACTTTTTCAGCCCGTGGCTGGCATTCATCGGAGATCTTGACTCCCTCGCTTACACCTTCTCCACCGTGACACGCGCCAACTTGAAATACGGAACACCGGTCACAGGATCCAGTTCAATAGGCATCAGATCCTTTACCGGTGGCTCATTGAAATGTTCGGGAAACGCACAGGTTCCCGGCAAGAGGGACAGGTCGGCTTGAACTCCCAGTTCCAGGCTGCCCTGGTCCGAGGTAACCCGAACCCGATCATCGGGGGACAAACCCAAGCGCTCTAATTCAACAGGAGCCACTCGCAAGCAATGGGTATTCGGGGAAATATTCTGGAGCCCGGACGCCCGTGTCGACAATTTCCCAGAATGGTACAGGAGCTGAATCATCTTCAGCCCAAACGGACGGAGCTGGTCGTGCCCATTCGAAGACAGTCCATAGCGCGAGGCAACTTCTCCCTTGTACCCATTACTCAGGTAAGGCGCTGGATTCACCTCCACCTTTTTGGGCTGGCCGAGATTGTAGTACCCGGGAAGAAGCTTTCGAATTTCATCCTGAATGTCCTGGGTGGATTCATAGGTCATGGCCTGTCCTAACGCGTGGGAAATCCCCACTGTGATGTGCCAATCCAGGGCACTCTCGCCTAAGGGGTCAAAGGCTGGCCTGACAAACTGCACCTTCCCTTCTTGGTTCGTAAAGGTCCCATCCTTTTCCGCAAAGGTGCATGCGGGAAAAACAATATGGGCCAGATTGCCCGTTTCCGTCAGGAAGGGGTCCTGGCAAATCAGCAACTCCAAATTGGAAAGAGCCGCCTGCACATCCCAGGAAGAGGGAAGCGTGGCAAGCGGGTTTTCTCCAACTACGTACAGTGCCTTGATCTGGCCTTCCCTGCATCGCTTGAGGATCTCCATAAGGTTCGCGTTCCCGCCTCCTTGAGGGAGCTCAATACCCCAAGCTTGGGAGAATTTTTCCCGTGCCTTTGGATCATCATAGGCCACGGTGCCAGGAAGGAATTCAGGTGCAACGCCCATATCCAACGCGCCCTGCTCATTCGCTTCTTCAGTGAGCGTGTTGAGGCCACATCCAGGCTTGTCCAGGTTTCCAGTCACCCAAGCCAGATCTATTAAATTCAACACATTGTGGTAGCCGCCAGACTGGCGAACAATCCCCTCGCCACACAAAATAATCGATCGAGGGGCTTCAGCAAATATCCTGGCCGCTTCCTGGATCTGATCAACGGGTATGCCGGTCTGCTCAGCGACCCGCTCCACCGACACCGATTCCGCTGCCTGTTGTAACGCGGAAAAGGCTTCAGGATACCGGGCCGTGGTATCGGCATCCACCAGATCCTGGTCAAGGACCGATTTCACTAACCCCTGGACGAACACTCCCTCGGTTCCGGGGTGTACGATAAGAGGGTGCGAGGCCAGATTGGCCATATTGGTTTGCGACGAATCCACCACCATGACCTGAGCTTTGTACACGCCGATAGCCTCTTTCACCCGCAAACTCGCCACGGGATTGGTCTCAGTGATGTTGGTGCCCACCAGCAAAATGGCCTTGGCCCGGGTGATCTCAGCCGAAGTGTTCATCATGCGACCAATTCCCAAGGCATGATGGACCGCCCTCACAAAATTCAGATGTCCGTACCGAGCACTGCTATCGACATGATTCGTTCCGATGACCACTCGCATGAACTTCTGGAACACGTACAGTTCTTCATTGGTACAGCGGGCGGTGATAAGACCCGCAATGGCTTGAGGGCCATACTTGGATTTCACCCGAGCGAGCCGTCCGGCAGCCAACTCCAGCGCTTCGATCCATGGCGCCTCAGTAAGGCCATTGTCCTTCCGGACCAACGGGTGCTTCAGCCTAGCTTTACTATCAATGAATTGGAAGCCAAACCGCCCTCGTACGCAGAGACCGCTATGACCATTGGCCGTGTCAGATCGGTCGCCCCATTTGTTTTTCCAGGACAGGGGGGACGTCACGCGAGTCACCTCTGTGTCCTTCGTCTCCATATACATCTGACACCCGTCACCACAATAGTTACATGTCGTGGTGGTTTTCTTGAGCTGCCAGGGTTTATAGACATACTTGGAAAATTTATTCGTGATAGCGCCAACTGGGCACACGGCCAAGCAATCGCCGCAAAACTCACATTCCAGCGCTTGATCGCCCTTGGCCACAACTTGGGTAAACCCGTCCTTTTTCATAAATTGCAGGGCATCAATCCTCTGCACGTCTTTGCAGATATTGATGCACTCCCCGCAGGCGATGCAACGGTTCATATTAAAATCGAGCACCAGACTTCTGGTGTCCTCCGGGATATTCTTTTGCTTGGCATTGGCTAAATTGGTCACCCCATGAGTGAAGGCCATATCTTGAAGCTCACAGTGGCCATCCGCGTCACAGACTGGGCAGTCCAACGGATGAACCAAGAGATGCTTTTCGATGGCCTTCTTCCGAGCCAGGAAGAGATCCTCTCCATCAGTCGTAATCACCATCCCAGCCGCCGCCTTGGCCGTGCAGGCTCGCACCGGAGACTTTTTGCCCTCCTGCTGGACCAAGCACACCCCGCAGGATCCAAAGGGATCAAATGTGTAGTGGTAACACATCGCGGCAATGATCTTGCCAGTGTTTGAAATAACGTCATAGAGGGAAACACCCTCCTTGGAGGTAACGGTTTTTCCATCAATCGTCAATTCAATAGTGGCCGCCTCAACATCTGGCGTAGTGACTGGTTTTAAGGCCATGATCTATCTCCTCACCCTATACAAAAGAGCCCTAGGGTATTTCATGTTGTCTAACAGGATGTTCAAAAATGCCCGCTCGCCTGCGCGAAGCCGAAGCCTTGCTTCCGCCTGCGGAGACCAAAGCCCTTCGGCGGAGGACTCGGCGGAGCCAGACCCAGCAAGGCCGCAGGAAGCGAGAAGCCCGAGGCGTACACTATGGATGTTGAGGGGCAAACCGCTCTTCGCGCTTTGCCCGAGCAACGAGAACGCCGCTGGCGGACTTTTTCAACATCCTGCTATCTATCACACTCCCCCATCACGATGTCATACGTCCCAAATATGGTGATGGCATCGGCGATCATATAGCCACGGGCCATGTGATCGAATGCCCCCATATGAATAAAGGAAGGAGCCCGAATTTTTAGTCGGTAGGGTTTACCCCCACCCGTGCTCACAATGTAAAACCCCAACTCGCCCTTATGGGCTTCGGTACCGCAGTAGATTTCCCCAGGCGGGGCATCAAATCCCTCGGAGAAAAGCTTAAACTGCTGAATCATCGATTCCAGATTGGTAAAGACCCGGTCTTTGGGTGGCAATGTCACACTGGGTACATCGGCCATAATAGGCCCCTCTTTAGGAATTTGGTCCAGGCATTGCCGGATAATTTTGATGCTTTCGTACATTTCCTCAATGCGGATCCAATAACGATCATAGGTATCCCCGTTCTTGCCAACGGGAACACTGAACTCGCATTTGGGATAGGCACCATAGGAATCATATTTTCTGAGATCATAATCCACGCCAGAGCCACGCAAGGTGGGCCCGCTCAGCCCAAAGCTGATGGCATCCTCTGCGGAGATCACCGCCACCCCTCTCGTCCGGGCAAGCCAAATGCGGTTGTTTTCTAGAAAGATGACATATTCCTCGATTTTGGGAGGAAGGTAATCCAGGAACCGACGAATTTTATCCTCCAAAGAAGGCGTGAAATCCCGCTCGACTCCTCCGATTCGATACCAGCTCGTGGTCAACCGCGCGCCACAGAGTTCATCGAACCAATCCAGTAGAATCTCCCGATCCCGGAAGGTGTAGAAAAACACCGTCATCGCACCGATATCAAGGGCTTGGGTCCCTAACCAAAAGAGATGGCCAATAATGCGTTGAATCTCCGCGACAATCGTTCGCAAATACTCGGCCCGTTCAGGGACGGTCATATCCATCAGCTTCTCAACCGCCCGACAGTAGGCAAAATTATTGTACATGGCACAGACATAATCCAGCCGATCGGTGTGAGGAATGAACTGGTGGTAGGTACCGTCCTCCGCGAGCTTTTCCACTCCTCGGTGGAGGAACCCCATCACCGGAGTGGATTTGACGATCCGCTCGCCCTCCAGCTCAAGGATAATCTTCAGCACCCCATGCGTGCTGGGGTGCTGCGGACCCATATTGAGCAACAGCTCCTCAGTCCGGAGAACCGGAAGGGTGTCGGTCTCCGGGTGTTCCGGGTCAACCTTATAGATGGTGCTTCTTTGATCCTCGAGCTTGGCCATGATGGTGAAAATCCCTATGGGTTGGTTCCCAGGGGACGTGAATCGGAACCAGGTTTAACCTACCCCTTCATTTAAAAATTCAAAGGTATCCCGCCATCCTTTCCCTTGAACGGGAAAGTCCTTCCGAAGGGGGTACCCCTCATGATATTCATCCGGCATGAGAATCCGACGCAAGTCCGGATGTTGGCGAAACCGAATGCCCATCATATCGAAGACCTCCCGCTCCATAAATTCGGCGCCCCTCCAGATATCCGTCATGGAATCCACTTCACAGTCATGCTCAGGAACCCGGGCCTTCACACGGATCCTGTGCCGCTTTCGAATGGAATACACTTCGTACACCACTTCAAAACGCTCTTCCTCATCCGGCCAGTCAACGGAACTGACGTGGACCATATAGTCAAAATCCATTGCCGGGTCATCATGGAGAAATCGACAGACCTCGTGAAGATGTTCCCGTCTGACCGTGACCGCCAGATCCCCCCGCCATTCTTTAGCCTTAATAAACCCTTCGGGAAATTGAGATTGGATCCGTGCGGCCAGATGATGCAAGGAAACTCCCTCCACGGCGATTACACCCTCACCTGCTCCGGCTGTTTCGTGAACACGCGCTTCCGCATAATTTGATCTTGAAGTTTCAATATGCCATCAAACAAGGCTTCAGGGGTCGGTGGACACCCGGGCACATAAATATCAACCGGGATGAATCGGTCCACCCCTTGCACCACGCTGTAACTATCGTAAATATTGCCAGAGGTGGCGCAAGACCCCATGGAGATCACATACTTGGGTTCAGGCATCTGATCATAGATCTTCCGAATGACCGGAGCCATCCGACGGCACACCGTGCCAGCCACGATCATCAGGTCCGACTGCCGAGGCGAAGCCCGAAAAACCCCAGCGCCATACCTGTCAATATCGTAGCGAGACGACGCGGCCGCAATCATTTCAATCGCGCAGCAGGCAAGCCCAAAGGTCATAGGCCAGAGCGAGCCTTTCCTCGCCCAATTGACGACTTTTTCCAGGGAGAGGGTCATCACCCCCAGATCCCCATCCTTTTCAGGCTTGCCGAGTTGAATAAGACCCATTTGTCCCCATTATGAGTAATTCAGTGATGCGCCATGAGTGTTCAAGCACCCCTTGACTCATCACTCATAACCCATCACGCTCCTAATCCCACTCCAAGGCGCCTTTTCTCCAAGCATACACATAGGCCACGACGAACAATCCGATAAAAATCATCATTTCGACCAACCCAATAAGGCCAAGTTGGTCAAAGGTCACCGCCCAGGGGTAAAGGAAAATGATCTCAATATCAAATATAACAAACAACATCGCAATCACATAGTACCGTACGGGAAAAGGCATGCGAGAGTCGGAAAACGGCTCACTTCCACATTCATACGTGCTGAGTTTCTCTGACTCCGGGTATTTGGGCTGGACCAGGTAGCTTAAGGCCAAGGTCACCAACCCAAAAGCCAGGGCAAGGAAGATAAAAATGAGGATAGGAAAATACCCACTCAGATACCCGAGAAGGAGTTCCGAGCCACTTTCCATATCCCCCCTTAAGTCCCGCAAAACCCCAGTATTTTTAACTGAATTCTCATCGTATCACTCAATTTTTTTGTTTATCAATGGAACAAAAGGCCTAGCTTGGGGCTATCGAAAGCCCCAAATCACCGTCATTCACTCGGGAAAGCAACTTTGGCTGAGAACGCCAGAAGTAAGTGTAACGTTGATGAACGGATAAAAAGGCTTGGGTGAAGCAAATTTGTAGAACAACCTGACTAGGAGGCTGTCCGAAATTAGTGATCGTCACGAGGTTGTGTCGGTTTGAGTCAAATTGTTCGATCGTTTGAGGCGAATAGTGGGGCCTATTGAACGAAAAGGATCGGAAGATCTGGCCAAATCCGGCGCAACCGTAGTAGATCAATCTAATCTCGGACAGCCTCCTAGTGCTTTTTCATCTTTTCGGAAGGCATCCGCAGGCCTTTAGGAGGCGTAAGCCCTGACTCTTCCCACTCATTCGTAAGGGGATAGACGGCTTTGGCTTTTTGGCGCCGATGGATTTGAGTCTGGATTCGCCGTGGGCCTTCTGAGGGAGCGGGCTTACCAGCTTTGGGGTCTTGATGAGAATCCTTCATGAACCTCGTACTCTAAAGGAAGACTTCACAACATCTTAGTTGACCGCCAAGCTGGAGGCAAGGAACAGGACCCCTAGCCAACTATAAGAGGTCACAGGGTAAGGGCCTGTTAAAAAATAACTTGGACATCTCGCATCTCATCTTCGGGCCATCTTTGAACGCGCCTCAATCGAAAAAACCTCACCATAGCCGTGCTATGCCTCGGAATTTTCTCAATCGTTCCGTCCAAATCCGACCCAAATCTGGGCCCGATTGTGTCCAAATTATTTTTTACCAGGCCCTAAGGGAAGAGAGCTATTGGGGGGAAGGCGCTTTCCAGATTGGAATCCGAGATGGTTTGCTCTGCAGATCACTGCTATCATAGAGCCGTTCATTGCCGGTGATCCCGTCTTCATCCGGATCGGACCACATTTCTCCCAATTCCGATTCAAACTCCCCATTGCCATTGAGATCAATCCAATAGAACAGTGGATCCCCCACGGTGATGACGATCGGGGTGCCAAAATCATCCAGCCAGACCTTATAGGTCCGTCTGGCCGTCATGTAATTGGCTGATCCACTCCCGCTCATATCGAACTCCCGAAAGAACAGATCATTTCGCCAATCGTAATAGGCTTTGACTTCCCGGGAGTCGAACTCGTCGGGCTCTTCTGGAAGCACAGGGGAATCCTTCCCTGATGGCTTTTGTTTTTTTGACGAGTCCGGCGGAACTCGATTGCCAGACGGTTCTGGATGAGGTGGATCCTGGGCAATGGCAGGAAGGGGACCTGGAACCTGTCCAAATCCTCCCGCCGGAAGCATGAACAGCCATGCCCCAAGCGTGAGCAGCGCGACGATCAATTGCATTCTCACTCTCTTCACCAGATATCACCTTTTTCACGTCTCATTGTACATCTGCCAGATCCATCATCCAAACACTCATCCCCCGGCTGTTTTTTTTATAGGGGAACACTTGTCTAAGAAAAGCGACTTTTCTGGTCTCTTCCGTAGCCTTGCAGGAGGGAGGGGAAATCAAACAAGCAGGGTGTTGAAAAACCCCAACACCCTGCTTTCCCAGGGACTCACGCCCCTAGGACGGCCCCAAACCACGGGGCCTATGACCCCTCGAAGGGGGAGCCAGCCACTCTTCGCGCCTTGCTCCCTTCGAGCATCCCCCACGCAGGCTTTTTTCAGCCTGCTAGATCCCTTCTGACCGAGGATTGTTGGTTAAGAATGCCGTTGGTACAATGTCCTTTTTCTCCTACGACCACCAGAGATGAACCCTGCCTTTGCGGACATCGTCTTTCCTCGGCGGCTTACCCGTGCCTTTACCTACCGGATTCCCCTCCGACTGGAGGCCCAACTCCTCGTCGGCCAATGGGTGCTGGCCCCACTTGGCCGCACCACTCTCCCAGGCCTCGTCCTCACGTTACACGACCAGCTCCCAGACACACAGCGGGAAAGACCATGGCACAAGAATGGGCTCCGGGAAATCATGGACCTTGTCGTCAATCCACCCGAGTCAGAACTAGACCCCAACCTGATTACCCTCGCCCACCTTATCGCGGAATACTACCTAGCTCCTTTAGGACTGTGCTTCCGACTCATCCAGCCCCCAGGGCTTGGCCCCAAGGTAGCCCGACGCTACAGACTGACCTCTCTCGGGGAAGAGGCTCTTAAGGGTTCCCGTCGTTCATCACCCTCGTCGACACTTTTGGCTCGATTAGCGAAACACCCTAAGGGATTAACCCTCGAATCCCTGAAAAAAATCATGCAGTCCCCTCATCAAGTCCTAAACCGATTGAAGCGACAAGGGTGGATCGAGGAGCTGCACCTGCTCAAAGCCTCAGATCCTTTTTCCACAAGTGCCATCGCCAAATTCCCCCGAAGTCAAACTCAGCCAACCCGCCGGGTACAACACAGGGACTCCACTTCACCTCTTCTTGGCTTCCCTCTCCCTTGGGAACCGAAAGAGGGACATCAATTGACTTCTAAGGAGAAACCCCAACGGCTCCCGGTCTGGTGGAAAAAGCTCCGAGAGGCCTTGGGAGATGGGAGATATGATGAGTTTTTGGCTCACTCGCCTTCGGTCTTACACCTGCCCTATCTCCTTCAGGCCGTGGAGGACACACTGGGACAGAATCGAAACGCCTTGATTATTTGTCCTGACATCGACCGGGCTACGGTGGTGGCAGATTGGGCTCGGGCCCAATGGAGGGATCAGGTCGCCACCTTTCATAGTAGTATGCCACCGACGGAACGACACAAGGTGTGGCATGACCTCAACACAGGCGGCGCCAGGGTGGTGGTGGGAACGAGGTCTGCGTTGTTCACTCCTCTCTCCTGCCTGGGCCTGATTTGCGTGGAACATGAGGAAGACTCTTCCTACAAGGAAGAGCAAGGACCTTATTATCATGCCCGGGAGGTCGCCAGAACGAGAGCGAAACTGAGCAGCGCCGTTCTCCTTCTGATTTCTTCCCACCCCTCGTTAGAAACATTTTACAGATTCTCCCACGTGGGTCCTTTGCAAAAATCAGAGCAGGAGAGTGAAAACCTAGGCGCCTCCCAGATTCAGGTCGTGAACCTGCAACAAGTTCCCTACGGCAACATCTTGTCGAATGAAATGATCGAGGGAATTTCCCGAGCTCTCGACGCTGGCGGGGGGGTGGTGATCTACCTCAACCGGAAAGGCTTTTCCCGCTCATTGGTGTGCAAAGACTGTGGCCTAGCCCCTCAATGTGGCCGGTGCCGCGTGGCCTTGAGCGTCCACAAGACCCCACGCCAGCTCGTGTGTCCCTACTGTGGACGAGCCGAATCCATTCCAGTTGTGTGTCAAACCTGCATGAGTTCGCGTCTTGAGTCAGCCGGGTTTGGTACGGAGAGGATCGAAGAGCTGCTGACCCGCCAGTTTCCTTCCGTCAAGGTTGGGAGACTTGACCGGAATACGGTCAGGACTCCAGCCGAGGGCAACATCCTTCGAGAGGCATTCCACAAAGGGGATGTCCAAATTCTGGTTGGAACCCAAATGTTGTTTTCCGGCAGGCCGTTGGAACCTGTGAGGTTTGTGGGAATCCCGTATGCGGATGCAGGCCTCCACTTCCCGGATTTTCGCTCCGCGGAGCGAGTGTACCATCAGCTTCAGGATGCGGTGGCACTTACTCGGCAAGACAACCAGAGAGGCCACGTGGTGCTTCAGACTTACCTTCCCACTCATCACGTCATCCAAGCGATTGCCCAACAAAACCATTCAGTCTTTTACCATCATGAGTTGGCGCTTCGAGAATCCCTAGGCTACCCGCCCTTTTCTCACCTCATTCAACTCCAGGTATCCGGAAAAAATCCGGAAGCCGTCCAAGAAGAGGCAAAAACCTGGACCCATATGCTTGCCGCCGGTCTAGCCCAATCTACACAGGTGGGGGAAAAACAGAACCTGCCGGGTGATACGATTCTGGGGCCCCTTCCCTCACGGGTGCAGCACCATGGGGGGACCCACCGACAGAAGATCCTCATCAAAGCATTCGATTTCGAACGAACGCGTACGGTGATTCAACACACCCTTTGCCAATTAGAAGTAAAAAGAGGAAGGACAAAACTGCAATTCGGGGTAAACGTGGATCCGATCGAAATACTGTAAGAAGGGAGCAGAACGAGGCGGTTACCGATTTTTTTTACGCATCGCTTTGGCCTTGGCCTTAGAGACACTGCCGCCCACGGTGTCCCTATTGGTGACCAATTTCCCTTGAATCCGTCTGTAGATGCCATAGGCAAAGGTCAGCCAAAACACCCCGGAAAACAAGCCAAACAGCACGGCCGTAAAAATGCGCTGCATGTCCTCAAGAGGCGGTTCCGGACCCAACGAACTCAGTTCACCCAACATCTGAAACGGCCACGCGAGGCTTTCCAATCCTAAGAGGAAGAGGGACCAGGCCCACACATGCGCCACCGTTGGGCTCATCCTCACAAGAACGATGGTCCCCCCCACGACGATGATGACGGTGGTGGCCACTGAAAGGTCTCCTAACAGCAGCCAAAGCCCGACGGTGACCGCCATGCCTCCCAAAACGCTATTAATAAGAACTGGGGGGGAATAATTCATAGGACAGCCCTTTGATTATCAGCATGTGGTTCCCTTTCACCACCAAAATTTACCGTCACACCATACCACACTGCCTGGCAACCGGGCATCCGCCTTCTCTTGTGTCGGGGGACTAGCGTGAAGCAACGATTCCAGGGAAAACAACATGCTCGCCATGCCATCTGGGACCGACTGGCCTCAGAAAAGATCGCCCGTTTTCCCTTTCCACCGCATGGGCGAATCCCAAACTTTGCAGGAGCGAAGGAGGCCGCAGAGCGGCTATTTCACATTCCCTGTTTTCGGAAAGCGAAGCGGATTAAAGTGAACCCGGACGCCCCCCAACGGTACGTCCGTGAACTCGCTTTACAACGAGGGATCACTGTGTATGTTCCTTCCCCACGCTTACGGGCGGGCTTTACACGCTTCGACCCAAAGAAAATCCCCAAACACAAACTCTCTGAAGCAGCAAGCCTGTCAAAGGGCTCGAAGTGGGGAGAGAAAGTACCCCTGGATGAGCTTCCCCAACTGTTCAATGTCATTAAGGGTGACATGAATCTGGTTGGGCCGCGAGCAGAGGATCCAAAATATGTGGCATCTTACACTCCCAGACAGCGTCAAGTTCTGAGTGTGAAACCCGGTATCACCAGCCCGGCTAGCGTCCTTTACCGGCACGAAGAAAAGCTGCTGTGTGGCCCAGATAGGGAAGAGACTTACTTAAAAAATCTACTGCCCGCAAAACTAGCGATTGAGCTGAACTACCTAGAGCGCCGGACCCTAGGGACAGATTTCGTCATTCTCGGTAAAACTTTCTTGGCCCTGTTTCGAGGCAGTAATGATTTAGCTCCTTTTGTACCAGGAGAATCTCCAGAAAGCGGTTCGGGGCCCAACATCTAATAAAGGGGCATCAGCGCCAGCGATTCTCCTTGCACCTGTTTGGAGGTATCAATGTCGGATTTAATAAGACGAGGACAATCGATTAAGCCTGTCCGATACGTACATCCAAGAGAGCAGGAACCGGAAATCTGGATTGACGAATACTTAGACGAGCGTGAACCCGATTTGCTTCGCTATTGGCGAATCATTATCAAGAGGAAGTACCTGGTGTTGGCTGTCGTTTTCACGGTCGTAGCCGCCGCAGCTGCCTTTACCTTCACTAGGACTCCTCTCTATAGATCCTCTGTCACAATTCAGATCGATCCAGAAGAAAAGCTACTTCCCTACCAGCTACAAGTACAAGATTATAGGTTTTCTGGTGACATACTCGAAACTCAAAAAAGAGTGCTTAAAAGTCAGACGCTCAGGAAGAATGTTATCGAAAGTCTCGAAAACTCCGGACGTTTAACCTCTTGGGTTTTTCCCGAGAATTTGGAAGTCAACGTGATTCGGAATACCCAAATAGTAGACGTGAGTTACACTTCAGAGAATCCCAAGTTCGCAGCCTTGGTGGTCAACACACTGGCTGAGGAATACATGGATTATAACTTTCAGAGCAAGTATGAGGCGGCCATGAAGGCTCGAGATTTTCTGCAAGATGAGATCCAGGAGCTGAAAATGGAATTGGAGAGATCTGAAGAAGAATTGACCCAATACGCTCGCGAACACGGCATTTTGAACATGGCACAGGGTGAAAATCTCATTGTGAGAAAGCTTGCTGATTTGAGTCAGCAGATGACGCAGCTGGAAGGACAATTAATCGCCAACCGTTACGAGAACATTAGAAGTGCCTCTTTTGAGGATTTCCCAGAGGATATGAAAACCCCAAAGATGAGGAATCTAGAAGCGCGCATTTCTAATCTTGATCTGCAGCTTGCTCGTCTGGCCAGTCAGTTTGGCCCAAAGTGGCCGGAAGTTGTGAAGCTCAGAGATGAACTTTCGGCCGCTCAGGAACAATTAGTCCAGGAGACCAGAAAAGCCATTGAGCAGGAAGGAATCGAGTATGAACTTCTCAATGAACATCGCAACAGATTGACCCGTGCCGTTGAAGAGCAAAACCGACTTGTTTCTATTCTTCGCGAAAACTTAATCCAATACAACATCCTTCTCCGTGAAGTCGATACGGATAAAGACCTCTATGATGGTTTGTTACAACGTATCAAAGAGGCTGGGATCTCAGCGGGCTTGCGCTCTAATAACATCCGCTTGTTCGAGCCGGGAGTGATTCCGTTGTTTCCGCAGGTTCCGAACACCTTACTCAATTTAGCACTCGGCCTTGGGCTGGGCCTTATGCTAGGTTGCGCACTCGCCCTTTCCCTTGAAGTTCTTGACACCAGCTTTAAAACATCTGACGAGGTAGAGCAAAGGCTCGGACTCCCCTGCTTGGCTGTCATTCCAGCTCTGGAGTTGTCTACAAAGCAGCTAGGGGATAAACTGCCGGCCTTGCAGGACGGTGAGTCCGGGGATGCGCAGATTGTTCCTTATGTGAGATCAATGCCCGCAGTGTGTTGGGAGAGTTACCGATCACTTCGGACGTCTCTTCTTCTCTCGTCTAGTGGAAAACCACCTCAGAAAATTCTTATCACGTCGGCCTTGCCGGGTGAGGGGAAAACCACAACCGCAGTGAACCTGGCAATTTCTTTTGCACAAGCGGGAGCCCGGACTCTGATTATGGAGCTGGATATGCGCAAGCCCCACCTGGCAGAAATGTTGGATGTAGCGGGAGGTCTGGGCATGAGCACCTATCTTTCCGGGAATTCGGAGCTGGCTTCTGAGATTCGGCAGACAAACATTCCGAACTTGTTTCTAATACCGGGAGGACCTATACCACCAAATCCTCCGGAGTTGATTGGATCAGAGCGAATGCAGTTGGCCTTTCAGTTACTCTCTCGACACTTCAAGTTCTGCTTGATTGACTCCCCTCCGATTATCTCGGTGACAGACGCTGTGGTAATTTCCCCGTATGTAGACGGCGTGGTCTTGGTGATTGAAGGAGGCAAAACTCCAAAAGAGGCTGTGTCAAAAGCACAAAATCGCCTGGCAAGTGTGGGCGCGACAGTCTTGGGTGCCCTAATCAACAAGGTAGACATTCACAAGGCGGGTTATGAGTACGACATTCGCTACGATTACGGGGACTATTATTCTTCATCCAAAAGTGCCTGAGCTTGCAAAGGCACATGAACGAAGGAGGAAAGGAAATGATTAAGAAGATTGTTGCTTTTGTCTTTTTAGTCTCTGTTTCAACACTGTTCTCTCAATCGGATCCTCGCAATGATCGAATCCAACAATTAAGTTCTATTTACGGAACTCAGTCTGCATATCGACTGGGAAGCGGAGATTTGATCGAAGTCAGTGTCTACGGTGTGGCAGACTTCAAGCACAGTCTCAGGATTAGTTCCTCAGGCCTTATAAAAATACCGCTGTTGGGGACGATCATGGTGGGTGGACTGACAGGAGCAGAACTTGAAGAAAAGCTGGCAAACCTCCTGAACGAGGGCTTCATGCAAGATGCACAGGTGTCGGTCTTTGTAAAAGAATATCGGTCCCAGCCAGTTTTCGTCTTGGGTTCTGTTAGACGTCCAGGGCAATATCAGATTACCCAACAACTGAACCTGATCGATATTCTTATAGAGGACAACATGCTTACGTTTGAGGACATTATCCCTAACCTGGGAGTTGCTTCCGATGCGTTTACGTATGCGCCGCAGCAGAATGCAGGCAAGGAGAAAAATATACTGGTATCACAGGGTACGGACTATACAATAGACCTGCGTTTTGATGAAGGAGTAGCGGGCAGCAGCTACGACTGGTTTTTAGAAGGCAGCTTCATTGGGAATACGAGTGTACCCACCTTTGATATTTTTGACTTCCAGGCCGATGAGGAAGGCACCTACACGGTGCAGATCACCAATTCAACAGCGCCCGATCTGACGTTGAATACCAATGATATCCATCTGGCCATATCAAATGTATGTCTTTCATTTGCCCTGAATGTAGAGGATTCTCGGCTGGAGCGGGTAATATTTAATGACCTGGACAATATTACGAATACGGATCCGTTTGAATGTCCGACGTATACGAATTTCACCGATCTGTCCACCGATGTAGTAACAGGACAGCTTGTAGATATAGGATTTCAGATAGGAACCTGTGACGGTGCATTTGAAAAAGGAGTAAAATTTGCAATTGGAACCGATGCAGGAGATCCAGCTAACCCTCATGGTCAAACAGGTAAAGAAATTAAAATGATGGTAGATGAGGTGGGA
>JACZVJ010000137.1 GCA_022572725.1 Nitrospinota bacterium
TTGCACAGGCAAGGACCTGTCGCCAGGCGTGGCGCGAGCCATCACCCAAATTCATTTCATGGAAAAGACTTCCTCTCGGGATGGTCAAACCCTGGCCACCACGCGAGAGATCAGGTTTCGATTCCATGACAAGAAGGGGGCCTTGGATAGCTTGATGAAACATTTGGGGCTGTTTCAAAAGCCCAAGCCCGCCGGCGAGGACGAACCGCCTGGGAGTGGGTCTGACCAGCGGACCGAGGAAAGGCCCGAAGTGCACTATGATTGGAACCGCTTGAGCAACGACGAATGGACTGCCCTCAAGCGGGTGCGAACGGAGTTGAAAGAACTCCTGGCGAAGGCGGCAGTCCCGGCGGCGGTGGCGGGGGAGTAGCTTACAGGAATGGGAAAAGAGTGCAAGGGGTGGAGAGGAACTTTACCCTATGAGCCAGGAGCGGAGACACAGCGGGGGCAAGCCGGGAAGGGCCTCCGTCACCTGCTCACCTGGCAGCGGCGGGATGCAGTCCCTGATTGGCGCGATTGACCCCCCGCGGCTCCTTCGGTACTGTTCTCCTTGACCAAAAAGGGCGTGTATTGTTCCTATTCCCTTGGCCTGATTGGCCCATCATCCACGGTCTGCTTCACGTGCTGGTGCCCGCCCTGGCCGCGCGGGTGGGATGGCGCAAGCGATGGCTGCGCGCCTGGGGTGTGATGGTGCTGGCCAACCTGGTGGACCTGGATCACCTGCTGGCCGATCCAATCTTCGACCCGCAGCGCTGTAGTATCGGATTCCACCCGCTGCATTCCTACCTGGCCGTGGCCGTGTACGCGGTGCTGCCCTTCTTTCAGAAGACGCGTGTGCTTGGCGTCGGGCTACTGATCCACATGGGTCTGGACGGAATCGACTGTCTGTGATCGTAGCCTTTTGACTACTTCCGGAAACGGTGCCAAAATCCGGCACAAATGTGACTGACGCCATTTGGGGGCACCCACGGCCTGAAGGACAAGAAAGGTGGCCATCTGAACCCCGCATTCTTATAGGGGACCCCACATGGTCGTCTTTACGGTGGGCATATCAAAACATTTTCAAAATCAGACCAGAAATTTTATGAACCCTCCGTACGTCCTGGACTGAGCGCGATTTTTACCCCCCACCACGACCCTGCACTCCCCGCAGGATCAAATGGTTTGTTGTGCAAGGGACCCCTTGGCAGTCGTCGGCCTATCTCTTGCCCAGCCTGCGCATGTAAATCCGCTGTCTGCCCTCCTGGAGAGGGTACACATCGAACTATGATTCTCAAAGGAGCAGCCGACAGGTAGTACGGCAGAGGATAGGTGAAAAAGAGGTAAGGCGTACGGCCATTATATGGCCAGCCGGGATTGAGAGGAATAAATCCCCTATGTATATCAATTACATTAAAAAGGGTGGTGCCGAAGGCGGGATTTGAACCCGCACACCCGTGAGGGCGCCAGACCCTGAATCTGGTGCGTCTGCCAGTTTCGCCACTTCGGCATGTTTGGTGGTGCTGGGATTATCGGCTCTTGATCGAAGATGGTCAAGCTGGGGCTATCGTGTTTTAACTTTCTGGCAAGCCCCCCCTCACCTTGACCTCTCCCCCCAAAAGGGGGCGAGGGAAAAAATAAGGAACTCGGGAATTTCCCAAAATGGTTGGTCTCAAGCAGGAGTGGTATGGGGAATTTCTGAAGAAGAAATTTCCAGGCAATGCTGACGCCAGAGTCCACCGGCGTGGGCTCGGCTGCCGCCTGAGGGGGTGAGATCCTGGGTATCACCGCTAATGATAATCCGTTCTCGGATCAGGCCGGCGGCTCCCAGAAGAAACGGTGCAGGGATTTTCGGCGCGTCTTCGGCGATGAGGACGTCGAATCGCACTCGTTTAAACAAGGGATCGGTCACCACCCGTCCTGGGGTGGCGGCGACTAGCCGCTTGTTTTGCATGAAGGCCTGGCGGTTGGTGGCTTCGCTGGCTGCCAACATTTCCCGAATTTTTTTCGTCCCGCCCAGCCGGGTGATGTCTTCTTTCAATTCCTCGTATTCCGGTCGCATGTCCTTAGGAATCGCGGCTTCCGGCACCAGTTCGCGTATGCGGGCTTGAGCGATTTCTACCTCCTTCATCAGGTCCTTGATCTTTTCTTCGTAGAGCACGCGGTACTCCCCGAGGCTCGCCACATTTTTCCCCCCTGCCTGCATGGCCAACCGTTTCCAGACGGGGAGGCTTTCATACTCGCCGACGGTTTTGTCGACATCTTTGATTTTCCCCTGCAAGTCACTCACCTCCGCCATCAGCCGCCACTCCAGCAGCTTGACCTCATTCAGGTCCTTTTGCTTTTGACCCTTGTAAGCGAGGATTGGGGTCAATTCTCGAAATCGGTCATAGAGCTTGCGAAGGGTGGCTTTATTCGCCCGCGATTTGGCGAAGAATCCATTCATTTGGGCTTCGAATCCGAAATCCTGGAGGGGAAAACCCGAAGCTTCCTGCAGGGTGGGCACTTCGTAGCAACTGAGGAGGCTTTTGAACGGCAGTGCGGCTGCCCGGAGGGCCTTGGCTAAAAACCCGGCGAGCTCGTCAATTGTTTGGTGATTAGGGCACAGCAGCAGCACCCGTTTGTTCTGGCGCATGCATTCCACGACCAGGGTTCCCAGCTTGGTCCACCGGGCCACCTTGTCTTCGTTCCAGACCGTGGTGAGCACCGTCGCTGAGACCCCTGCTCGCGCTCCCCCGTCCCCTGCGGCCTGATCCGGGTCGATCCACGAAAGGAGTCGCTCGGCAGGACCGAGGGCATAGTAGTCAGATTTGGCGGCCATCTCCGCTAGACGCTGGCTGGCAGTTTCAAAAAACCCGGACGTGTCGGGAATGATCGTGTTCGCCGTTGTGGACTGACCAAGCGAGTCTAAGGTTTGAATAAGCAGCTCTCCGCCCTGGCGTTGTAAGCAGTGGCCTTCGGTGGGGTCCAGGTCTCCGGGGGGAAGGATTGTGAGGGGGACGTCTTCAAGCACTGTCGCGGCATCGGGGATGCCCAAGGCGTACAGATGCAGCGTGCCCGACCTGGCCACTCTCCTCGTACTCGTCGCCTCGATGGGAGCGTCCAACCCCCGAGCCAAGACCGTGCTCTTTTCCTCAGTCAGTTGTCTGGCGTAATGGTCCAGCAGCTCGAGGAGTTTCATGGCTGGTTCTCTGGATCGAGGATTTCCTGCAGGCAGATGGCCACGCAGCCCAGGCCGCCGGTGACGGGCATTCGATCATACGCGCACCGGCGCTCTTGGGTACAAGAGGTCAGCGCGGGAATCATGGGTTCGAAGTTCAGGTCCGCCAACAGGTGGGCAACAATTCGACCATCCTCTTGAGTGGATAGGATGACGACGCGGCGTCGATTATCGTCTTCAAGAATGGCGGCTTGCGGGGAAGGTCCTATCCGGGATCGAGCAGCCCGGATACCGGGCAGCTCCACGGTTTGTTTGATCATGTCCTTCGGTGGGTGAAGGGGACGACTGCTGAAGCGAACGTTCAGGGAGGTCAGGCTCGGGGCTCCCTCCTCTTGGGAAAGGTCCTTCGTGGATGGGGCACTTTGTTCTGCAATGGCTCCCGTAGAAACCACGGTCAACAGCGGAAGAATGACCCAGCAGGCAAGGCAACTCCAACCCAGGTTGATTTGAAGCGATTGACCAAGGCCGCGGGACAGTTGGAAAAATTTATTGATGCTCTTCTCATTATGACCAATAGCCTTCATAATGGCATTCTAGTAAACGGCTGAAGTGGGTGTCTAGCAGGGTGAATTCTCAATTCTGAGGGTGTTTTTTCTGGCTTTGGCATTATCCGTCAGTGGGAATCTCTGATGAATACGGCCACCAAAATTGACTTTTCCCTGTACGAATTTTATGATTCTCTCTTTCGTCATTTAGGGAAGGAGTATGATCGATGAAGGTAATTCTCCAAGAGAACATGGACAATTTAGGGTATGTGGGTGATATCCTGGACGTGGCTAATGGATATGCCCGGAATTATTTGCTCCCGCGCCGGAAAGCTTTGGAGGCCAATCCCCGCAATGTGAAAGCGTTGGAGCATGCTAAGCGCCTCACGGGTCACAAGGCGAAGAAACTCGAGCATAGCATCCAAGACGTCGCGGACAAGCTCTCCAAGGTTTCGCTGACCTTTCCTGTCCAGACCGGTAAAGATGGCAAACTCTTTGGATCGGTGACTTCGAAGGACATAGAAGAAGGGATTGTAGCCCAAGGGTTTGAAGTGGATCGGCGGAAAATTCAGCTCGATCAGCCCATCAAAGAACTGGGTACTTCCACCGTCCCAATCAAGCTGCATCGGGACATTATCGCCAACGTGACCGTTTCCGTGATCAGGAAGGGGGAGGATCAGCAGGCTCCCGAGCCCGTTGAGGCCGCCACCTCGGAAGGCGATTCAGAAGGCGTTTCAGAAGGCGAGGGGGCTGAAGGAACTGAGGAGGCTGAGGGTTAAGCATGGGACATGCGGTTGGGACTTTAAAGGCACTTCACGAGACGGATCCCGAAGTCTTTACCGCTATTCGGGCTGAGGAGAAGCGTCAGCGGGAGAAGTTGGTCTTTATCGCTTCCGAGAATTATGCCAGCTCTGCGGTGTTGGCGGCCCAAGGGTGTCTCATGACGAATAAATATGCCGAGGGTTATCCCCGGCGGCGGTACTACGGCGGCTGCCAACATGTGGATACTGTCGAGGAATTGGCCATTGAGCGGGCGAAACAGATTTTTGGCTGTGAGCATGTCAATGTTCAGCCGCATTCCGGCTCCCAGGCCAATATGGCTGCTTACCTTTCGGTGTTAAAGGCTGGCGATACTATTTTGGGAATGGACCTGGCTCATGGGGGGCACTTGACCCACGGCAGCCGGGTGAATTTTTCAGGTATTCTGTTCCAGGCCTTTTTTTACGGGGTGGATCGCACGACGGAAACCATTGACTATGATGCCGTCCAGCGGAAAGCGGAGGAATGCCGCCCCCGGATGTTGGTTGTTGGGGCCAGTGCCTATTCCCGAGTTCTCGATTTCCCCCGGTTCCAACACATCGCCCAATCGGTTGGAGCGTATTTGTTGGTCGACATCGCGCATATTGCGGGGTTAGTTGCGACGGGTCTTCATCCTAGCCCGATCCCCTATGCCGATTTTGTGACCACTACGACGCATAAGACCTTGCGAGGGCCTCGGGCCGGTATGGTGATGTGCAAAGCCGAACATGCCAAAGCGGTGGATAAGATCATCTTCCCGGGCCTCCAAGGGGGTCCCCTCATGCACGTGATTGCGGCCAAGGCTGTCGCCCTGAAGGAGGCCTTGTCGCCAGCGTTCAGAATGTATCAGGAGCAGGTGATCGCAAATGCCCGAACTCTGGCTGCGGGGCTCGATGAATTGGGCTACCGGATTGTGTCGGGCGGGACCGATACCCACTTATTCCTGGTGAATTTGACCTCGAAAGGGATTACGGGAAAGGAGGCCCAGGCAGCCTTGGACGCCGCGGGAATCATAATCAATAAAAATGCCATCCCGTACGATGAGAAGCCTCCGGCTGTGGCCAGCGGAATACGGATGGGGACACCCATCGTGTCGACCCGGGGTTTGGGGCAATCGGACATGACCCAGGTTGTGTCGTTGATCGATCGAGTCCTTCAACGGCCACAGGAGGAGCGAGTCCACCGGCAGGTGCGCAAGGAGGTCAAAGCCTTGTGCGCTCGCTTTCCTATTTTCCACACTTATCAACACGCCCAGGTCTAGCCTAGTCATCCCCAGATGCCGATTCCGCGATGGACCTTTGGATCGGGCCATGCGAGGGGAACTGACTCCCAGAGATTCTTCTTTAGGTGTAAAAACTTGTATGTCTTCATTTAGACAGTGTCAGGTGAGATTGTGAAGGTGATCGGTAACTATCAAGGAAAAACCTCCGTCTGTCATCCCCGCAGTTTGTCGCGGGGATCCATCTTGCTGTTCCTGCTCGGGGGCGGAAAAGATGGATGCCCGCTAAGGTCCGCGGGCATGACGGGACGAGGATGCACGGGCCTCAACCAAGTCCACTGAACTTGAACTTCACCGGACAGTGTCTGAGAGATAGGATCTAAGTTTTTACACTCTATCTCAGTTTAGCAACAAGGATGATATTTGAGTGATATGCCCTTTCTGTGATCATTTCGATAATAAAGTGATTGATTCGCGCGCCGCCCGAGATGGGGAGGTGATTCGACGCCGTCGGGAGTGTCTGTCCTGCAAGCGGCGGTTCACGACCTACGAACGGATCGAAGCCAACCTGCCGGTTATCGTGAAGAAGGATAGCCGTCGGGAAGTCTTCGATCGAGGCAAGATCATGGGTGGGATAAAGAAAGCCTGTGAAAAACGCCCCGTCAGCAGCGCGACCCTTGAGGCGGCGGTGGATCGGATTGAAAAACGGGTTCAGGACTTGGGTGAGTCAGAGGTTCCGGCCAGGATTGTTGGTGAAGAGGTCATGCGGGAGCTTCATCAGATTGATCAGGTGGCCTACGTTCGATTCGCTTCGGTGTACAGGGAATTTAAAGATATTGACCAGTTCATGGACACCATTAAGGCCTTG
>JACZVJ010000138.1 GCA_022572725.1 Nitrospinota bacterium
GCCTCCAACTCCCAAGGTCGGAAGCCCTGGGGGAGGGGCCCGCGACTTCCGAGCCGACACCCTGAGGATGATCCGGAAGCTCAACCTGGAAGCCGATGTCATTACCAAGGACTTCGTCGACCAAGAGCACTGGTGCGCTTTTACAGCCAGGCGGAGGTGTTTGCATTTCCCTCTCTCTATGAAGGTTTTGGCTGGCCGCCTGTGGAGAGGCCATGGCCTGTGGCTGTCCCCTGGTGGCCTCCAGCGCCCCCAGTGTTCCCAAGGTGGTGGGAAGGGGGGCCCACTTGAGGGATCCCCAGGATGTGGGCGGATGGGTCGATGCCCTTGCGCAGATCCTTACCGACCGCCACCTCAGAGAAGAATTGATCTCAAGGGGGATGGAGAGGGTGAAAGACTTCTCCTGGGAAAGAACCGCCCATCTCACCCTCGAGGTCTATCATGGTGGAACACATACTCTAAATGCGAAGGGGAGTGTGGAGAAATTTGGGAAATGTCGTATTACATATTCGTCCCTGCATGATACTTTAAGTTCACCTCTTCGGTCTTCACTTCATCCCCGAGGTGCCGATACCACAGGAAGTAAAGTCCAACAGACAAAACCGCTAAGACAAGTAACAACCCTCTGAACGTCTCCCACTGGCGCAAGATAAGCATCATCCACATGAGAAACAACGCGAGCTGCCAAGGGACCGCCAACAAAACCGAGATGATGTCTCGCCGGTTCTCGCGGGTGATTCTCTCTAGGTCGGGGGGAGAAAACTTTGCACGGATCGGCCGCCACCATCCGAATGGCCGAGTTCTTCGATAAAATTCGACCAAAACCTTTTCATCGGGAGGCCGGGTCATATACGTGCCGAGAAGAAGCCCGGCAAGGGCCATGAGAGCTACGAAACAGAATGAGACATATTCAGGCCAGCCTGGAAATAGCCATCGCTGGACGAGCGCAGACAGCATACCGACCCCAGTGCCCATCCCAAACCCAGCGCCGTTCATGCGCCACCAGTACCACCTCGCGAGCATGGGAATGAGCATGCCAACCGCAATCCCCATTGTGATCCACCCCCAGATGTCGTTGATATGCTTGACGGTCAGGCTCAACACCAATCCTGTTCCTGCGATCACAACGGTGACCCAACGGCTCTGCCACACCAGTTGTTTTTCAGTGGCGCGAGGATTAAGGTAGGCTTGGTAAATATCCTTCACCCAATACGCGGCTCCAGCATTCACCGTCGAATCAAATGTCGACATTGCTGCGGCCATCAAGGCGGCGACGATCAGCCCTTTCATGCCGATTGGAATCATGTGCCCGACGACGACCGGCAACACATGTTCTGGATCAGCAATCGCTCCATGGGTTTGGCTGTAAACAATCCCCATCATGGCAACGGAGACGATAAATGGCCAGCGAAATGAGAGAAGAATGATCCACAGGAGCGAGAGCTTTCCGGCTTCGCGGTCACTTCTCGCAGCAAAGTACCGCTGAGCCATGTATCCGCCTGCGCCACCATAACCTTCAATCATCGTCCTGACAAAATAAAACAGGATGGCAATCCCCAATAAATTGTAAATGGCATAGCCTGAATCGGGGTCGAAATCCGCCTTCCATGGAGGGACCACCTGAGTCCATGCGTCTCGGGTCGTCTGCAGGGCCTGGAATGTGCCGTCCTTCATGGGAATAGACACCGAAAACACCTCCGGGAGTGCGTAGTGGGTCATCGCCAAATAACACACGTACACCATCGAGACAAAGATCAGCACACCCTGAATCATGTCCGTGAAGATCACCCCATAGATCCCGCTCGAAACCGTGTAGGTCGTTGCAAGTAGAATCATCAAGAACGCCGCCCAAAAGGTCGCGGGTAAGCCCCAAAATGGTGGAATTCCGAGGAACTCGGAAAAAAACTTCCCAACACCAGTTGAAAAAAACGTGACCATCGCGATCGTCAGCAAAATCGAACCAATGGCGGCCGTCAAACGTGCCACATCCCCTTGCCAACCCGCTCCAAATCGCAAGTGCATCCATTCAGCCAGAGTCATCACCTGAGATCGACGATACCACTTGCCCATGAAAATCATGAATATGGCCATGACTAACACCACGCCCCCGCGAATCTCGATAAAAAAACCGCTCACGCCCAAGGCAAAGATTAACGCGGTATTAATCATGGTTCCGGTCACGTCGAGATTCGAGGCCATTCCGGAAGAACCCAGCATCCACCATGGCATAGACCGGTTCCCTAGGAAGTAGGAATCGATCCCTCCCGAGGCTTTACGGTGCATCATGACCCCCACAAACATCATGACCCCCAAGTACAGAAAGACTATGACATAGTCGAGGACTTGCATGATCCCTCCATCCGGAGAACCCGTTTTACCATTTGGGGTGTTGATGCGTCCCCGGAATCATGGTAGGTAGTATGCGCACTGTGCTTTTTTCTCCTCTACTGACAGTTCGCCTCGTTCAATGATAGTTTGGAGATCTCTTCCGTGTTCGTCGACCGGTCGATTAAGGCTGTGATCTGGGACTGTGGTGGAGTGCTCGTGCGAACTGAGGACCCTCGCGGCCGGCGCCAATGGGAACAGAAGCTTGGGCTTTCACTTTACGAGATCGATCGAGTGGTCTTGAACAGCACACCGTGGATTCTGGTACAGTGTGGCAAAATACGGGAAGAAGAGTATTGGGCCCAGGTCCGAGAGCAACTTGGTCTCGACGAGAAGGGCACCCAGGAATTACGGCGTGACTTCTATGCAGGGGATCGAGTCAATCCGGTTGTCCTCGACATCATCACGCGCCTCCGCCCCCATTATAAGCAAGCTGTCCTGAGCAACGCCGCACCATCCTTGATCGAGACGTTGCGTGACCGCTTCCAAATTGCCCACTTGTTTGAGGTCATCATCATCTCTGCTTCGATCGGAGCGATGAAGCCGGATCCACAGGCCTACCAGGCGGTTTTAGACGCCTTAGGCCTACCGGCTGGTGAGACAGTCTTCATCGATGATCTCCCCGAGAATATTCAAGGCGCCAAGCTGGCCGGCATGCATGCGATCCATTTCGATACAGAGAAGGAGACCCTTCATCCTATGCTATCGACCCTACTCAGGAGAATCGATCTTTGACAGCACATTCGTTCGACCGAGATCACCCATGAGATGACACCGAGTTGGTTTCCAGGCAGCCAAAGACCCGCTGATAGACTCTGAATGTGGCCTCAGCCGTTTTGTCCCAGGAAAAGTCTCTGGCTCGAAGCAGTCCTTGATCTCGTAGGTGCGTCCTGGTGGTTGAGTCCAAAATGACAGAACGAATGGCTTCCGCAATGGCTTCGCTGTTGCAAGGATCAACCAGCAATGCCGCGGATCCCGCGATTTCCGGCAAAGAGGACACATTGGAGGTGATCACGGGGCAGCCACAGGCCATGGCTTCCACAACGGGCAGGCCAAATCCCTCGTACAACGATGGAAATACAAGAGCAATCGCATTCGAGTAAATGACGGCCAGTTCCTGATCGGAGATGTTCTCCACAAACTGGATGTCATGCTCGATCCCGAGACGGCGCGCCTCTTCCCACGTGACCTTTCGGAAGGTATCCGACCGCCCCGCCGGTCCGACCTTCAGCAACGTCAACGAGTGAAAGGGAGTTCCTAATTGTTTGACGAGGGCGAAGGCACGGAGCAAGGCTCCAAGATTCTTTCGAGGCCTTTCGGACCCCACATAGAGAAGATACGGTGAGCGGAACCTTGAATGAGGTTGTTTCTGGCAGGGGTGGAACACGTCGTGATTCACCCCATTATGGATGACCGTGATTTTTTCCTCGGGGACATCAAGATGCCTCAGGAGATCTCGTTTTGTTACTTCCGATACGCAGATCACATGGGTGGCTTTTCGGATGCCTGTTCTGTCGAGCATCAGCCCCGTGGCACTGATCCAGCCTTCTTTTGCGAAGGGAAACGAAAGACGGACAAGATCGTGAACGGTTACCACGCTTGGCTGCTTTAACCATGGGACCCACCGTCCATAGTGCTGGTTTGGCAAGTGCACCGGCTGCCTAAGAAGCGCGAAATGCTTGGCCAGCCTGATGGTTTGCCGGATAGACTGGTATCGGCCCATTGAAAAAGCCGAAACGGAAAGCCTTTTCGCCAACTCTTGAGAATAGCGGTCAATCCCCGAGCCTTCGGTGGACACAAGTAAGCAGACAGGAGGAGCAGATTTTAACCGTCGCATTCCTGGGGAATCCTTCCCGCATACCACTGTTGCAACCAACAATGTTTTCGCTTACTCCCTTTGATCATCGAGACGTCGTGCTTCCAGCATTCAACGGCGACAGGAGGTGCCGAGAGGTTGTCGTACCATACACTATTCGGGATGGTTGGGGACTCCCGGGGATAATTTTGAATGGGGTTCTCATCAAGAAACAGAGGCAAGAAGCGAGAATAGCGAAATGTCCAGGTTTTGTGAAGTCCTTTGAGGCAGTGGACACTAACGGAGCAACGGATCATCGCAAGGGTCCCACTATGCCAAGACCCAGGGGGGACTTGCTTGCCGGGCCGGCCGGTTAAAAAGCCGGGCAAGGTTCACTCGACTGGGGATTTGAAATTTGATGGTGAAATAGGATCAAATTGACCCCGGGAGGTCAATGACAAAAGCCCTAAGGGGGATCCAAGCCTTTCGTCCTCTTGGGGCACGAACTCAATAAGGAACTTATATGTACTTCTGGCCAGTCTGTGAGTCCCAATGATATTGGGTGTCTCGGGGAGGCCCACCAAGGGAGGGGGGAACAATTGATGAACAGGATTTCAATCGCTGTTGTCGGAGTTGGGAATTGCGTGAGTGCATTGATTCAGGGAATTCAATATTACCGGATAAGGGATAAAAAGGATGCCATTGGCCTGATGCATTGGGAAATCGGAGGATACCGGGCTGGGGACATCGAGGTTGTTGCCGCATTCGATGTTGACCGCCGCAAGGTTGGAAAAGATGTGACCGAGGCCATTTTCGAAAAACCCAATTGCACCACGGTATTTTGCAGTGATATCCCAAAAGCTGGAGTCATCGTGCGGATGGGAAAAATATTGGATGGATTTTCTGATCACATGCGGAATTACGATGAAGAAGACACCTTTGTCCTCGCCGATTCTCCAGAACCTGATCAGAAGAATCTGGTTCGGGCCCTGAGGGAATCAGGGGCAAACATTCTGATAAACTACCTTCCAGTAGGGTCCGAGCAAGCCACCCGTTTCTATGCGGAATGTGCGCTGGAGGCGGAGGTGGCTTTCATAAATTGCATACCGGTATTCATTGCCAGTGATCCAGTCTGGGCCGAACGTTTTCAGGAGAAAACTCTCCCCCTCATTGGCGATGACGTGAAATCCCAACTTGGGGCAACCATCACCCATCGGGTGCTGACGGATCTCTTCGCGAAGCGTGGCGTCAAGCTGGAACGAACCTATCAGCTCAACACCGGTGGAAACACCGATTTCCTCAATATGCTCAACCGCAGCCGCCTCGCTTCTAAGAAAAAGTCAAAAACGGAAGCTGTTCAATCAGTTGCTGGCCAAAGGTTGGACGCCTCCAATATTCACATTGGGCCCAGTGATTACGTGCCCTGGCAGAAGGATAATAAGTTGTGTTTCATTCGCATGGAAGGCAAGCTTTTTGGCAACGTGCCCATGAATCTTGAATTGCGTCTCTCTGTGGAGGATTCTCCCAACTCCACGGGTGTCGTCATCGACGCCATCCGCTGTTGCAAACTCGCCTTGGATCGGAACCAGGGGGGTGTTCTCCACCCGCCTTCGGCCTATTTCATGAAACATCCCCCGCAACAAACCACCGATGAGGAGGCCTATCACATGACCGAGGGTTTCATCGATGGAAGCTGGAAGGAACAAGCGACTAAACCGCTTGATCATCGTGCGAGGGTTACTCCTTCGCACCTATACACCAAACTGGGAGCCTGACCCTCTACCCATTGCGCTTGCTGCCCCATCGCCAAGACATTGCCGGCTTGGTTCCTAGGAGAGTCTGGAGCCCGGGTGTCTGCTCGGCAACCGTCTCCACGCCCTCCTAGGAACTTTCCACGGAAATTAGATGCTTGCTCGCTTCCTCAGACCACCCTTCAATGGCCTTCAAAGGGACGACAACCGACATGGGTGTAGTGAGATAATCCTGCGCTCTTTGAAGGTTTAAAAGAACCACTCTACCATCCCATTCTGTCCGGGGTGGAGGGCAGGATGAACCCCTTGAGCAGCCACTATTCCAGACAGGTAGGCCCGAATCACCAGGGTGGGAAGATGAGCCTCTTGTCTCCTTGGAAGCAGCGCGACGCGGGGCTGGAATCGGCTCGGGTCAGGCAGCTGACACCACGGGACGAGGAAAACGCCTGCCTGACGCGTCTGGTGAGGGATTTCACCCTGGATCAAGTCATGGTGCCAGACGTGCTGTTAAAACAGTTCTCCAGCC
>JACZVJ010000048.1 GCA_022572725.1 Nitrospinota bacterium
TGTTCTGGCATATCTTCTAACATCTGCTTATTTATTTCCATCATTTTTTCAGGATGGTCTCTAAATTGTTTCATCTCTTTTCTTAATTCCTTTTGTCTATCTTTAATCTCTTTCATTCTTACTTTATCAGTCATATAATATCTAACTACTGTAATAAAAATAGTAACCATTAAAGAGATAATAATAATAGAAATCTTAGGGTTATTTTGAATTAAATCTATAATGGCCATTTTCTTATATTATAATAATTAAAATGGGTTTTTAAAACTTCATACATTTTTAATTTAGCGCTTATGCCCCCACTGGGGGCGAGGGGATCACCTAACCTGCTTTACCCGCACAAGATCCAAAACAGCCGAATTAAGGATTGAGGTACTGAACCGCCTGGGGGGTCATGTTCACATCGTATCGGTTCATGAGATCGGTCATGGGGTAGTAATATTGCAGGATGGATTGGTACCGATATCCCAATTCGGCCATTTCCTTGGCGCCCCACTGACACAGACCGACCGCATGGCCGGCCCCTTTTCCAGACAGCACGACTTCCCGGCCAATCCTCTCAATGCGAAACCGGGTACTGGGAATCGTCGTGTACCCCATGATCCGTCGGAAATCCTGCCCACTCAGAATGAGTTCCCCTTTGGAGTGAAGAACTCTTACCTGCTTGACCCGCCCTGCATGGGTAAACGTATACGGAGTCACCGTCGCCAGCGTGCCAACTCCGAACCCTTCGCCACGGAGTTTCCTCTCCACTGTCGCAAATTCGATTTGGATTCGCCACTCATACCGAGGCGATTCTTCATCAAACGGGCAGTCCACTCCCTTGAGGTAAGGAAGATCCATTTCCCACACATTCATGGCGTCCTCAGTCGGGCCAGCGGCTGTGGAGGAGTAGGCCGCAAAAATCGGGCGTCCCTCGTAGGTGATAATGAGGCCCAGGGTTTCCGCCACGGCTTCACGAACCGATCCGTTCACGCGTGCCACACCCGTATAGACTTGATCCTGGATTCCGGCTTCGACATCAAAGTCCTGTCCCCGGCTCATCATTTGTTTATGAAGGACGTAGGTCCGGGCTGCAATCGCTTGCGTTTTCAAGACCTCGGCATGCCAGTTGGGGTTGATTTCCGAAGCCACCACTCCAGCGACATAGTCCTCAAGCTTCACTCTGTTGATCACCAGGAGAGAGGAATTGCGGATCTGAATTTCCAAGTCGCCCTTGACCACCCAATTCCTCATGCCACCCTTTCCCCCCTTCCGGCTAGAGGCCCCCTCAACCGAGAATCTCAGAAGCTGACCGTCGCCCCGGATAATCACTTTTTGTGAGGATACTTTCATGCCATTCACCTGGAGCCCTCCAGCCGCAGAGGTGACGGACAATGGCACTCTCCAAAACGAGGATGTGCTGGAGGAGGTATGGAGACGCACTTCACTCGGGGAAGAGATCTGAACCTCGCTGGCTTTTAGAGCAAGGGCTACACGGACGAGGGCTACGGCTTCAACGGGATGGATGAAGATCAAGAAAAGCAGGCCCAGGAGCATTGCTGCCACCCGGGCATGGAATGGCGAGACCATGGGGACTTATCGCCTCATTATCAGATAGAACAGCAGACTTCCCACCAGGCTGATGATAATCCCCGTGCTAATCGGAAAGTAAAAGGTGAAGTTGTCTCGCTTAATGAAAATGTCACCGGGTAATCGTCCCAGCCAGCTCAAGCCACCCCCCTCACTGGGCCCTTTTCCCAGCAATGTCAGAAGGCCACCCAGGACGACAAGCCCGAGGCCCATCAGGAGGATCATCTTGCCCAAACCGCTGAGATCAGGCATCGCTCACCTTAGTGAGTTCTTCTGCAATTTGAATGGCGTTGAGAGCCGCGCCTTTCCGCAAATTATCGGCGACGACCCAGAGGTTGAGCCCATGGGGAATGGATTCATCTTTGCGAATGCGCCCCACATACACGGCATCGGTCCCAGCCACGTCAATGGGAAGTGGGTACAGGCCATGGGAGGGATCATCGTATAGCTGCACGCCGGGGGCCATGGAGAGTATCGCCCGGGCCTCCGTAACAGCCAACTCCTTTACGGTTTCAATATTGATCGACTCGGAGTGTCCCACAAAGACCGGCACCCGCACGGTCGTCGCGGTGATCCGAATGGAATCATCGCCCATAATTTTCTGCGTCTCATGGACCAATTTCATTTCCTCCTTGGTATACCCCGAAGGAAGAAATTCATCGATGTGGGGGAGACAGTTAAAGGCAATTTGGTAAGGATAGACGGTGGGTTTCACCTCACCAAAACTGAAAACCTGGCGACACTGCTCTTCTAATTCATCCATGGCCTCTTTGCCCGTTCCAGACACGGACTGATAGGTCGAGACCACAATGCGGGTGATGCGGACCTGATCGTGCAAAGGCTTGAGAGCCACCACCATTTGGATCGTGGAGCAGTTTGGATTGGCAATAATGCCTCGGTGCTTGGCGATATCACCGGGATTCACTTCCGGCACCACCAGCGGGACATCTTTTTCCATCCGCCAGGCCGAACTGTTATCGATCACCACGGCACCGGCTTGGACGGCAATGGGGGCATATTCCCGGCTGATCTCACTCCCGGCCGAGAACAAGGCCAGGTCAATCCCTTCAAACGATTCCTTCGTCAGGAGTTTGACCAGGAGACCTTTTCCTGCAAAGGACACCTCCCCGCCGGCCGACCTCGAGGAGGCCAAAGGGAGAATCCGTTCGACGGGGAATTTCCGCTCCTCCAGTACTCGGAGCATTTCAGTTCCCACGACGCCAGTGGCTCCAACCACAGCAACCGAATATGTGGATTTTTTCTTCATGGGCGAGAATTCAGCCGATGGTCTTTTGGTCACCAACACGAATCGTTTTACGAGGACGCAATCATTCGGATCCGATGGTTAAAAGTATCAGCAATATAGATCTGGCCTTGCGGGCTGACCGCCACACCGAATGGGAAATTCAAACTGCTCCTTTCGGGCGGCCCCCCATCCCCCCCGAATTGGGCCATCCCATTCCCTGCCACGAGGGTCATGGTCTCCTTGTCTTTGTCCCATTTTCGAATAAGATGATTATCTGAATCCGTGATGAGGACATGCCCATCGCGGTCAAGGGTCATTCCGTAGGGTCGGGAGAGGCTCCGTGAGGACTCATTCACACCTGGTTGGTAGCGAAACTCCCTCCCATCTCCAAGCACCGTTTCAATGCTTCCGGTCCCAGAGCCTATCTTTCGAATCCTTCCGTTAAACGTATCGGAGACGTAGAGATTCCCCTCCCCATCCAACGCCAACCCACTTGGGCCTGAAAGCCCGGCCTCCACGGCAGCCATGCCGTCACCGGTATAATCCGATTCCCCGTTCCCAGCGACTGTGGTGATGACCCCAGTGGTCAGATCGATCATTCGGATTCGATTGTTACTCTGGTCCGCGATATACAAATGCCCTTGGTTATTGAGAACGAGCGCCACCGGTTCATTGAGAGCCGCCGATGCGGCCGGTCCCCCATCACCCGAAAATTTGGCTTGGCCGGTGCCGGCGATTGTGGAGATCGTCCCCGTAATTGGATCAACCCGCCGGATGCGGTGGTTCCACGTATCGGCAATAAAGAGTACCCCATCCTGGCCTAGCGCCATGGCCGATGGAAAATTGAGCCTGGCTTGTACTGCAGGTCCCCCATCCCCGGAAAACTGACTGGCTTCTGCTTTACTGCCGGCAGTATACCGCACCATTCCGCTGATATCCGGGGTTTGGGTGTAGGACCTGACTGGGGATTGGTCAGGATCGGCCAAGGGGTCCTCCTCGGGAGGTTCAGCCAATGGCCGCTCTGCCGACGTTTGATTGGCTGGCTCGGGTTCGGCTTCACTGCACCGTCCGGCTACTGTCGTAATGTGGCCCGACCCACAGTCCACTTTTCGAATGAGGTGATTTTCCGAATCAGCGATGTAGAGGTTCCCCGCAAGATCAAAGGCAATGTTCTTTGGCTCGTTCAAGCAAGCGGCAACCGCGGGGCATCCATCACCTGAGTGCCCAGGTTCGCCGGTACCCACGACGGTTCCAATCCTTCCTGTTTGAATCGAGTCCAGCATATTTATTGATTACTGGAAAATTAATCTCCTCCGTACACCCACTCACCCTGCCCTCTCCCCCTCACAGGGGGAGAGGAAAAAGGGGGTTAAGCGAAGGAAGGACACTCAATATGCAGGGTTCAATTGTTTTCCTGCACTTGTTGGACGATGAGGGCCCCCATCTGCTTGGTGCCCACTGGGATGGTTCCTGGCCCCTCAATGTCTTTGGTCCGGTACCCTTGACCCAGGACACGTTGAATCGCCCGTTCAATGAGCTCGGCTTCTTTTACAAGGTCAAAGGAATATGCCAGCATCATCGCCCCGGATGCAATCATTCCGATAGGATTGGCCAGATCTTTTCCGGCAATATCGGGAGCGCTTCCGTGAATCGGTTCGTACATGCCCACTTTGGATCCGACACTGGCCGATGGCAACATCCCAATCGAGCCCGTGAGCATGGCGGCCTCGTCACTCAAAATATCCCCGAATAGGTTGGTGGTGACCACCACGTCAAACTGCTTGGGATTTCGAATGAGCTGCATGGCACAGTTATCCACATACATGTGGCGAAGCTCAACCTCAGGGTAACTGCCATGGACCTCGGTAACGACCCGTCTCCACAATTCGGAAGACTCCAGGACGTTCGCCTTATCGACGGAGGTCACCAGCCGCCGCCGCTTGCGCGCGGCCTGAAAGGCCACATGGGCAATGCGTGTAATTTCTTCCGTGGTATAGACCTCGGTGTTCACACCACGGTGGCCGGTGGCGGTTGGTTCAATCCCCTTAGGTTTACCAAAATAAATTCCACCGATGAGTTCACGAACGACTAAGATATCAATGCCTTCGATGACCTCACGTTTCAGGGTGGAGGCATCCGCTAAGTCGGAATGGAGTTTGGCCGGGCGGAGATTAGCAAACAGGCCTAATGCTTCCCGCAACCCGAGAAGAGCGCGTTCCGGGCGGCGCTCGTACTCCAATCCCTCCCACTTGGGGCCGCCCACCGCTCCGAGCAATACGGCATCACTGTGTTTGGCTAAATCGAGCGTCTCCTGGGGCAGGGGAAACCCGATCCGATCAATGGCTTGTCCGCCAATATCACTGTACTTCCACTCGAATGTGTGACCGAACCGCTGGCCTATCGCCTGAAGCACTTTGACGGCCTCTGGCACAATTTCCTGTCCAATACCATCACCGGGAAGGACCGCAATACGTCTTTCCATAGCCGAGCGATCACACCCTCCCAAACATTGCCGGAAGAGTTCCCCGGCCTAACACAATCCAACCTTCTTGCCTAATTCGGACCGCCTTTCTAACTGAGAGGCTAATTTGTTCAACGCGTTCAGATACGCCTTGGCCGAGGCCACAATAATATCCGTATCCGCCCCATTCCCCGTCACGGTTTCTCCTGCCTCCTCCAGACGAACCGACACTTCTCCCTGCGCATCGGTCCCTCCAGTGATGGCTTTCACGGCATAGGAGAGAAGGCGACTTTTGGTCGCGGTGATCACAGCAATGGTTCGGTATACCGCATCAACGGGGCCATCCCCAGTTCCTGTCTCCTTGACCACTCGACCATTGACCTCAAGCTCCACGATCGCTGTTGGCACCTGGTTGAGCCCGCTTTCCACATGCAGCCCCTTCAGGGAAAAGCGTTCCAGGACCCTGGTTGCGGCTTCCGAGAGAATGGCTTCAAGGTCCTCCTCAAATAATTCTTTTTTCTGATCCGCCAACCGCTTGAACCGATCGAAGGCCGCATTGATTTCTTCATCCGAGAGGGAATACCCCAACTTCGTCAGCTCTTGTCGAAAAGCATGACGACCCGAGAGCTTTCCCATCACCAAACGGCTTTGGACCAACCCGATCGATTCCGGACGCATGATTTCATATGTGCTCTTCTCTTTAAGGAGTCCATCCTGATGAATCCCCGAAGTATGCGCAAAGGCATTGGCTCCCACAATCGCCTTGTTGGGTTGCACCACCATCCCGGTAATCTTGCTGACCAGGCGGCTAGTCTTGGAAATTTCCTCCGTCTGAATGTGAGTATCGGCGTCATAGAAATCTTTGCGGGTCCTGAGGCCCATCGCAATCTCCTCCAATGAGGCATTTCCAGCCCGCTCCCCAATGCCATTAATGGTACATTCCACCTGCCCTGCGCCTGCATGAATCGCGGCGAGGGAATTCGCCACGGCCAGACCAAGATCATTATGGCAATGGACCGAAATCACCGTTCGATCACCACCACGAACGCTCGTTCGGATGGTTCGAATAATCTCTCCAAATTCTTGGGGGGTGGCATAGCCCACTGTATCAGGGATATTCACTGTCCCAGCTCCAGCCTCGATCACTGCCTCAACGACCTCACACAGATAGGAGACATCCGAGCGGGTCGCATCCATAGGGGAAAACTCCACATCTTCCACATACCCCCGGGCATGGTGGACCATTTCGACTGCCCGCTTCAACGCTTGGTCTCTGCTCATACGGAATTGGTACTTGAGGTGGATGTCAGAGGTAGACAAAAATGTGTGGATCCGCGGTTTCGGTGCGCCCTTAATGGCCTCCCACGCCCGATCGATATCCTCCACTTTGGCTCGAGCGAGACTGCAGATGATCGGCCCTTCCACCTCCTGCCCAATCCGACGGATGGCCTCAAAGTCGCCTGGGGAACTAAAAGCAAACCCGGCTTCAATGATGTCGACCTCCAACCGGGCTAATTGTTTGGCCACCAGCACCTTCTCTTCAATGTTCATGCTCGCGCCTGGGGATTGCTCCCCATCCCGCAACGTGGTATCGAAGATGCGAATCATTCTGGCCATGTGTCTCCCCTCCCAAACAAAAAAGCCTTCACCCCGACGGGGACGAAGGCTGCTCACCCATGTCGGGTTTTCCTTATAGATTACCTGATTTCCCGCCTAGAGGGAATCGCCTTTCCATTATGCACTCACCCAGCCATGCCAAAGAAGTCCCACTTTTCCTTTCCATCCCACATTCTATTCTTTTGAACCAGGAAGGGGTTGGGAAGAATTCGCAGGCACCCCTCGCTTCTTTAAGGACTTCACCACCACCCCGATTCCTCTTTCCACCATTCCCCAGATCGCGTATACGGCAAACACGACGAACAGCATGACCTGGGGATATGCAATCACCGATACGAGAATCAAAACAGCCCAAACCAGATACATGAAATGATGGTGCCCTGGAAATTTCAATTGCTTAAGGCTTGGATATTTAAGGGTGCTGACCATTAAAAAAGATAAAACCAGGCTGACGATCAAGACGGCAATGGGCTTGGTCTCTGGATCCATGTGAACAATATGCCCATCAAAGATCAACAAGGTTGCAATGAGGCCGGCCGCAGCCGGGATCGGAAGGCCGGTAAAAAACTTGCCATCGCCACTAATTTTCATCACGTTGAACCGGGCTAAACGCAACGCGCCGCAGGCCACAAACGCAAACATGATGGCAGCCCCCAACATGCCCGGAGAGTTCAGGGCCCAGACATAAATCAAGAGGCCTGGCGCGAGCCCAAAGGAAATGAGATCGGCCAACGAATCATATTCCACGCCAAATTCACTGGTACTGTGCATCAGGCGAGCCGAGGTTCCGTCAAGGATGTCAAACACGATCGCAATTAAAATCGCAATGGCCGCTGCCTCAAACCGTCCATGAAACACGAGAACGACGGACGCCAACCCGCTAAACAGATTTCCGGTGGTGAGCAAGTTGGGGATCAGATGAACCCCACGCCGGCGTTTGGACTCTCTCCAAGACTTGGAGTCTCTCCAAGATTTGTGATTTTTCAAGAAGGATCCGCGCATGGCAATTCCGCAAGGATAGTTTCCCCACCCTTCACTCTGGCTCCCACCTCCACGCGAGCGGTGCTTCCGAGCGGGAGAAAGGTATCCATCCGAGATCCAAAGCGAATGAGCCCGAACCGCTCACCGCTCTTCACCGTTTCTCCTGGTGAAGCCCAGCACACAATCCGGCGAGCGATCAACCCCGCCACCTGGACACACAAGACCTTCCCCTTATCAGGCATTTCGATCATCACGGCATTTTGCTCGTTCCGAATGGTGGCTTCAGGACTGTTGGCGATGAGAAACATCCCCGGTTGGTAGGCGATATCGGCAATCTTTCCAGCACAGGGTATCCGATTGATATGAACATCGAAGACATTCAGGAAGATGCTGATCCGAAGGCTTTGCTCCTTTAAGAACCGCGGCTCGAACTCCTCCTGAATGGCGACAACACGTCCGTCTCCTGGAGAAACAATTATATGCTTTCCGGGCGGGATCTTGCGGTAAGGGTTTCGAAAGAACCAGGCCGTATAGCAGGCGAGCGCCCCCAGCACCAGAGAGAACCCATTCCATCCCAAAAAGCCGGTGAGGAGAGCCGGAACACCGGCAGCCAAGACAAATGGCACGCCCTCTCGGGCAATGGGAAGACCCGCCGCGCGATCAGCCATTCGGATTCGCAGGATCAGCTTTCACGGTGCCGAGGTGCCTAATTCTTGCTCCGGTCAACCAATGTATCTTTTTGCAACCAGGGCATCATCCCTCGCAGCTTCCTGCCAATCTCTTCGACAGGATGCTCCTCACCCTTCTTCAGCAAGGCGTTATACACCGGGCGATTGGCTTGATTTTCAAGAATCCATTCCCGCGCAAATCGCCCGCTTTGGATCTCCTGAAGAATTTTACGCATGGTCCGACGGGTCTCCTCCGTAATGATCCGGGGTCCCCGCGTGACATCGCCATATTTGGCCGTGGTGCTGATCGAATACCGCATGTTCGCGATGCCACCTTGGTAAATCAAATCCACAATTAACTTCACCTCATGCAGGCATTCGAAATAGGCCATCTCCGGCGAATACCCGGCATCGACCAACGTCTCATACCCTGCCTGAATTAAGGCAGTCAGCCCACCGCACAGGACCACTTGTTCACCAAACAGGTCTGTCTCGGTTTCCTCCCGAAAATTGGTTTGGATCACCCCGGCTCTTCCACCTCCAATGGCACTGGCATAGGCCAATCCAACCTGGGCGGTATCCTGACTGGGATCTTGATGAATGGCTAATAACATCGGAACCCCACTGCCGTTGGTGTATTCGGAGCGGACCAAATGCCCTGGCCCCTTGGGCGCTACCATAAAAACATTAATGGTTGGGGGCGGTTGAATTTGCCCAAAATGAATATTAAACCCGTGACTAAAAGCCAGATAGGCTCCCTCCTTCAGGTTGGGAGCGATGTCATTTCGGTAAATCGCTGCCTGGGCTTCATCCGGAGCCAGAACCATCACGACGTCCGACTCCTTGACTGCATCAGCCGTTGGCATGGCCTTGAGTCCGCTGGCTTCGGCCTTTTGCCAGGATGGTCCCTCTCGAACTCCCACAACGACCTTGGCCCCACTATCCCGCAGATTGAGGGCATGTGCGTGACCTTGGCTCCCATACCCAATAATGGCAACCCGTTTAGTTAAAATTTTCTCGAGATTCGCATCCTTGTCATAAAAAACTTTCATGGTCGACTCCCTGGAGTAATGATGAGGATGACTGCCGGCCCTGTGTCCTCAGGAAGGGCCTGCAACACAGATCATCAATTGGCTTTGGCAACTGGACGAGGTTGACTGGCTACGGTCCGAAGGGGTTCACGTGCGATCGCAACTCGCCCTGTCCGGACTATCTCCTTAATGCCAAGTGGCTGAAGCAATTGAATGACCGCTTGAATCTTTCTGAAATCCCCCGTGACCTCAATCGTGTAAGAGGTGGGAGAGGAATCAATCACATTCGCCCGAAAGATGTCGGCGATGCGAAGGGCTTCGGCCCGATCGTCCGGCCTGGTGTGGACTTTTATTAAAGCGGTTTCCCGGGCCACAAAATCACTTTCATTAAGATCGACGACCTTAATGACATCAATCACCTTATTGAGCTGCTTAAGAATCTGCTCGATGATCCGATCATCCCCGCTGGTCACGAGGGTCATCATCGACATCGAGGGATCCATCGTCGGGGCCACCGACAGGCTTTCGATGTTAAAACCACGCCCACTAAAAAGCCCGGCCACCCTGGACAGGGCCCCCGATTTGTTTTCAAGAGTTAAGGAAATGATGTGTTCCACGACTCAGGCCGGCCTCCTAAGCCGTCAAAATCGTATCCTGGTCTTGCTGATCCTGTTGAGCCCCAACCGCCTGCCGTTTCTGAAGCTCAGGAGGATCGGCCAGAAGCATTTCATGATTGCACCCACCCGCCGGAATCATGGGATAACAGTTCTCGAACTGATCCACCGGCACATCGACAAAGACAGGTTTATTAATGGCTAAGGCTTCACGAATTCCGTCGTCCACCTCACCGGGTTTTTGGATTCGCAGGCCGGCCGCTCCATAGGCTTCAGCGAGCTTGACAAAGTCCGGAGTTCGATCAAGGTAACTGGAGGCATACCGGCCTTCATAGAACAGATCCTGCCACTGCCGCACCATTCCGTGAAATCGATTGTTGATGATAAACACTTTGACCGGGAGCTTCTCCACCACGGCTGTCGCCAACTCCTGAGTGTTCATCTGAATGCTCCCATCCCCTGCAACACAAAGGACCAGCCGGTTTTTAAATGCCGCCTGTGCTCCAAGTGCAGCCGGGAACCCAAAGCCCATGGTTCCCAGCCCACCAGAGGTCAGCCAGGTCCGTGGACTCGAGAGTTGGAAATATTGAGCGGCCCACATTTGATGTTGGCCAACATCAGTTGAGACAATCGGATCCCGGTCCCGCGTCAGGTGATACAGACGATCAATTAAAAATTGGGGTTTAATGAGACCCTCAGGATCTTGGTTGTATCGGAGGGGATGCTCTTGTTTCCACGCGTTGAGTTGGTCCCACCACGGTTTTCGAAGCTCCCTTTGATCTCCATTGACGGTGGCCCGCAACACATTGTTGAGTTCCCGGAGGACCCGTTTGCAATCCCCAACGATCGGAATATCCACATGAACGTTTTTCCGAATCGAGGTGGGATCGATATCAATATGTATCACTTTGGCATTGGGACAGAATTCCGAGACCTTCCCCGTAACTCGGTCATCGAACCTAGAGCCGACGGCGATCACCAAATCCGAGTAATGCACAGCCATATTGGCGACATACGTCCCATGCATTCCCATCATTCCCAAAGAAAGGGGATGATCTCCAGGGAAACCACCTAGAGCCATCAACGTCATATCCACCGGGATCTGCGTCATTTCGGCCAATTCCCGAAGTTCCTGGGATGCGCCTGAAAAAAGGACGCCACCCCCGACATACAGGATTGGGCGACGGGCTTTCATAATGGCATCCGCCGCTTGCTTGATCTTCCATTTACTCCCCTCGTAGGTGGGATTGTATCCCCTGATGGACACCGAGTCGGGATATTTAAACTCGGCTTTGTTCATGGAGACATCCTTCGGAATATCCACCAGCACTGGTCCTGGTCGCCCGGTAGAGGCAATGTAAAAGGCCTCTTTGACCGTTTGGGCCAAATCGTTCACATCTTTCACCAAGAAGTTATACTTGGTACAGGGTCGACTTATTCCAACATTATCAGCTTCCTGAAAGGCATCATTCCCAATGAGTGCCGTCGGAACTTGCCCGGCGAAGCAGACAATGGGGACGGAATCCATATGGGCATCAGCCAAAGCCGTAACCACATTGGTCATTCCAGGGCCGGAAGTAATCAAGATTACCCCGGGTTTCCCGGTGGCTTTGGCATAGCCTTCAGCCATGTGGCCAGCCCCTTGTTCATGGCGGGTAAGGATTAACTTAATATCATTTTGTTGATGCATCACATCGAAAATTTTAAGGACCACTCCCCCTGGAATGCCAAATATGGTTTTCACGCCTTCCCTCTTCAGGGATTCAAGGAAAATCTCTGCACCGGTGAGCTGCATCATGATACAACCTCTTCACAATTTAGAACCGAGATCGGTTCAGTTAAAATTATCGGGGTCCCCTCGCTGGCAAAACACCCAAACTTCAAGTTTTTCCAGGGGTTGGGGATCAAACTAAGAATCATAAACCTGGCTTAGGCCCAAGTCAACCGTACCCAATTGGATGGGAGTAAGCGCCTTCCCAGGCTTCACTCCTGAGTGGATTGGCCCGCGTGATCCTTAAGCTTACCATGGGCACCTGGATGGGCCTCAAATGGCCATTCCCCATTTGCCATCTTCCAAGACCTCTGATCGGCTCAGAATTTGGGACATTCCTACCATGGTGGGATGGTGAGCATGATGTTTGACCGCTATCTTCAGGCTCTTGAGGCCCAGCACCTTCTCCGTCGACTCAGGACCATAGAATCATCGGACGCCACGAGAATCACGGTCGATGGACGGTCTCTCATTCTCATGGCCTCAAACAATTATCTGGGGCTGGCGAACCATCCGGCGGTCAAGCAAGCGGCCACTCAGGCCATTGCCCAGTGGGGGGTGGGATCGGGAGCGTCACGTTTGATTTCGGGAACAGCAAAGCCGCATCAAGAACTCGAGGAACAATTGGCCCACTTCAAGCAGACGAAGAGTGCTCTTGTTTTTGGATCTGGCTACGCCACGAATGTGGGGGTTATTCCTGCTTTGGCTGAAAAGGAAGGACTGATTCTGGCCGATCGCCTGTGTCACGCAAGCCTCATTGATGGGTGTCGGCTGGCCAAGGCTGAATTGCGCGTGTTCCACCACAATGACACCAGTCACCTTCAAAAGTTGCTGGAGAAAAAGTCGGCGCGTCGGCCAACGCTCATCGTGACCGAAGGCGTGTTCAGCATGGACGGGGATCTCGCCCCCCTATCCGCCCTTCACCATTTGGCCCAATCCTACGAGGCCAGCCTACTCGTGGACGACGCTCATGGGACGGGGGTCTTAGGAGCAAGTGGCCGTGGCACTCTGGAACACTTCGGGATTCAAGCCCATTCATGCTTCCAAATGGGCACGTTGAGCAAGGCCATTGGGACCAGCGGAGGGTATGTCGTCGGAACCAACGCGTTTATTCAATATGTCATCAATACCGCGCGGTCCTTCATGTATACGACAGCACCCCCACCAGCCATCATGGCAGCGGCATCAGCCGCCATTTCCCTTATTCAGGCTGAGCCCGAGCGGCGAAGTCGCCTCTGGAAAAACCGTGAGAGAATGTACACAGGGCTCAAAGCCATGGGATTTTCATTCACGGAGACCCAGAGCCCCATCCTACCCATTCTAGTTCAGGATCCGGAAAAAGCCCTCGCGATGAGCGAAAGCCTGTCTCGTGCAGGAGTGTACGTTCCCGCTATTCGCCCGCCTACCGTGCCAAAGGGAAGCAGCCGGCTGCGACTCACCGTAACGTCAGAGCACACAGAGGAACACTTAGAGAGCGTGATTAAAGCGTGCAAGAAGGTGGGAGAGGATCTGAGGTTGATCTAAAGGAAGGGGAGAAAGGATTCACAGCGAAAATTAAAAACCCCGCAATTGGCTATGGGGGTTTTTATTATGGCTATTTTCTTCACTCATATTGTAGTCAATACTCATGCCTGACCCCATCTTCGAGAGATCGGGGGCTATTGCGGAGACGAGGCTCCAGGCTTCTGTTTGATGATATTCATGGCCAACGCAATCATGGAGCCGACATCTGCCACGCTGGCAGGAAGAACCAGGGTATTGCTGGTTTTGGCTAATTCCCCAAACTCGGTAATATACTGTTCCGCCACACGAAGCTGAACGGCTTCGTAACCTCCAGTGACTTGAGTGGCCTCAGCCACTTTTCGAATGCCTTCTGCCGTGGCATTGGCTATGGCAAGAATCGCCGCGGCCTGCCCCTCTGCTTCGTTGATTTGCTGTTGCTTTTTGGCTTCCGAAGCCTTGATGACCTGCTGTTTGTTGCCGTCCGCAGCGTTGATGACCGCGTCGCGTTCGCCCTCCGAGGTCAACACGACGGCCCGTTTTTCACGCTCAGCACGCATTTGTTTTTCCATGGCGTTCAAGACGTCCTGAGGGGGACTGATGTTCCGGATTTCGTAGCGTAAAACTTTAACCCCCCACGGTGCTGAGGCTTTATCCAATTCATTGACGACCTGAATGTTAATATTGGTTCGCTCTTCGAACGTTCGGTCTAAATCAATTTTGCCGATTTCACTTCGGAGTGTGGTTTGTGCAAGTTGAGAAATGGCAAATTTGTAGTCTGTTATACCGTAGGAGGCCCGTTCGGGATCTAGCACTTTCATATAAAGGATCCCGTCTATAGAGACTTGGACGTTGTCCCTGGTAATGCAAACTTGCTCCGGGACATCGACGGCCACTTCTTTGAGCGTGTGCTTGTATCTGGCTACGTCAAAAAATGGGATCAAAATGTGGAACCCGGCATGTAGCGTTGTGGAGAATTTTCCCAGGCGTTCAACAACAAAGGCCGTCTGTTGGGGTACGATAACCGCCGTTTTGGCTAAGATAATAAACGCCAGAATGGTGAACACGAGCCCAACAATTAATTCACCCGACATGTTGTTCCTCCTTTATCGATGGCTCAACTTGAATCCAAAGCGTCAATCCATCCACTCGAATGACTTGACTGCGCTGCCCTTTCACAAGGGGTGTGTCCCCGGCGTTTCGGACAGTCCATGTTGAGCCGTGTAATTCCGCTTTTCCCGCGGCTTGAGCCGGTATGTCCTCCATGAGGGTGGCCACTTGCCCCACCATAGAATCTACGAGGTCGGCTTGCTTTGTGCGGGCGGGCATCTTCTTCCGGAGCGGCTTTTGTAACACCAAAAGTGTGGCAATCCCGGATACAGCAAATAAAACCCATTGAAGCCACACCGGTTCCGTGAGGCCCAGCCACACTAAAACACCGACCACCAAAGCGGCTATTCCGAAAAACAGAAAATAAAAGTTCCCTAGTCCTCCGAGGGTGAGGACTTCTAATCCTATTAATGCCAAACCCACAAGAGCCCAGTGCCACCACTGCATCTTATTACCTCATTATGACCATACCGTTTTGCGAGTTCACATGGAAAAAACAGAGTTTCCTCCTGTCTCCATGCATGTTCCGTTATAAAGTTCCCTAATCGCGGCTCCACCATGACATACTTCTGAGGCGAAGCCAAGCCTTTTCTGGATAGTGTTCTAGTTCGAATACTCACATATTCATCATTCTGACGGTTTATGAAATATTCGGGAATAGGAAAAATACGCGCCCTTTCGGGTTAAACAAAAAAGTACCAAAGAAGCAGCGGGGGTCAATTACGGCGTTGGGCCGAGACTCCACAAATGGAAATGACCCGCGCCGGTTAGTCTGGCTGTTCATCCAGAGGCGGGAGTCGTGTGGGAACAATGGACTGTTCAGCATCCCTCACAGTTGATCCGTGAAGGGGGGAAGAGGAAGGGAGGATTCACCATGCGCAACAGAATCACGGCAAGCGGTGCCCTATTTCTTATGGTCCTGGTCTTGGGAATCGCCCCGCTCTATGGCGGGATGAGGGGTGGAGAGTTAACCGCTCACCTGACTGGAGTGGGTGGGCATCCGGCGGAAGGCACGGCCATGGTGACGCATGAGGGGAACACGTTCCGCCTGGTCCTGCGTGACATCACGGTTGATCGCGTGCCTGACGGTCGGGTGTACTTGGCCCATGATGCTGACTATGAGAATGGGGTGGAACTTGGACGGTTGACCCAGTTCACCGGAACGGTCACCTATCCGGTTCCCTCAGAGATCAATCCTCGGGACTACAACAGTGTGGTCATTTGGTGCAAGAGGTTCGATGTCGAAATCGGCCATGGGTATTTTGAACACAAGTGAGCGGAAAGACCGTCAAGGAAGGGTTGGGGAGACACAGGACGGTATGGGAGGACGAAGAGGGAGGAGGCCCATGACGATCAACACAACGAGGCTGTTCGGATGTTTCTCAGGAATTCTGATGGCCCTAGGTGCGGCCCTTGCCTTCACCCTATCGGCCGAGGCTCGTGTGGACACGAAGGCTCCTGAAATTACGAATGAGGTCTGGCTCAACTCCGAGCCACAGCGCTTGGCCGAGTTGAAAGGCAGGGTGGTGCTCCTGGAATTTTGGACGTTCGGGTGTTTCAACTGTCAAAACATCGAACCCTACGTGAAGGAATGGGATCGCCAATACGCTGATCAAGGCCTTGTGGTCATTGCGGTGCATGCGCCGGAGTTCAACTACGAGCGTTCCCTGAAACGCCTCCAGGGCTACATCCGTGACCACAACATTGGATATGCGGTGGCGGTCGATAATGACTTTTTGACCTGGAAACGCTACAGCAATCGCTACTGGCCCACCCTTTATCTGGTTGATAAGGAGGGGGTTATTCGATATATGCGGATCGGTGAGGGTGGTTACGCCCGGACCGAGAGCGAGATCAAGAGGTTGCTGGCTGAAGATTGATGGTCATAGGTGAACCTCTGAGCCAATCGGGTTCCTTCAGAAAAGAGGTCTTCTCCTGATTTTCAGAAGTAGTAGAAAAAGGCCATTTCAGCATAGTCATCACGGGTAAAGGTGAAGGCAGGGTCCGTGCGGGATTGACCAAAGAAGGCTCGGACTTGGAACTCCACCACCCAGTTTTCCCCAAGACGACGGCTCGCCTCCAGGTTGAAAAATTTTCCACTGCTCTCTCTATCTACAATAAGGCCCATGAGCGCCTCGGTGGATTGCACATCATTGAACGACAGACGTGTCCCCAAGGCAATATCGTCCTCCAAGGTCGTTGGGGCACTTTCTCCACGGTCATCATAGTGATATTCGCCCAGTATCCCCAGATCGATGACCGTTTCAAAAATCCCCACAAAGGTATACTCAAAGCCACCGGCCAAGGCATTGAACGCGTTGGCCTGCCCGCTTCGATGAAGGGCTTCTAGTTTCCACAGCATGTTTCCTTTGGTCGCCTGCACGTCGAGGGAGGTCTGATTGATGATGTCGTAAAAGGGGACGAGGACGGCGCTTCCAGATGCATCCACACCCGGGATCAGGCGCGGTGCCCGGCTGGTGCCATAAAAATGGGCGAGGCCGATGTCCCAATCACCGATGAAGTGTGAATAGCGGATGGCGAAATCGACGTGGTGTTCTTCTGCGCTGGACTCGAATCCGGCTTGATCTTCATCAACCGGAGGTTGCTCCCGCGGGCGCCCCTCACTGCCGGCAAAGGTCCGTTCCCGGAAAAACGGGAGGACGAACACATCGAGTGTTCCCCAGTCCTGGATCAAGGCAAGATTGGCCATGGGTTGTCCAAGCTTGTCTTCCGTATCAAGGTTTTCAACCAGATCAGTCTGATTAATGATGTCTACGAGATGCTGAAATTCAGCCACTCCCCAAAACACCTTTCGCACCCCAAGACGCAGTTCCCACGCATCCTCGGCTTTTTCCCACGTCAGTTCCCGAATATCAAAATGGGTCCGATTCGAGTCGTGCTGGTCGATTCTGAGGAAGGGCACAAAGGCGAAGACTTGGCGGCCGTCATCCCACTCATGGATGTATTCCGGCTCCACGATCAACGAAACGTTTTCGTGGTCGAATTGACGAGGATCTTGTGGAGTCTGTGTGAAGTACCGACCTTCGATGCCGACGAGCCCCGACCACTCGTCCGCGTCGACCGTCGACACGAAGGGCAGGCCCCCCACTGCTAGAAGAAAACATAGCCGGAAAAACGTCATGCCCTTGCAGCGAGGTCGAATACTAACGCACCCGCTTCAGTGAATTGCGGTCAAAGGCGCGGTCACTCAAGCCGTTCTTGAAGCGATAATTCTTCCACAACAGGGAAGTATGTTTGCCGGTCTGGTGATTGACCATGTCCATGCGATCGGGCCGCCAATACTGGTCAAGGTAGAGTTGGTAATGGTGGAAGGTCAGCGTTTTCAGCAACGCATTCTTGCGATCATAGAATTCGATCTTCAGGGGACGATAGATTTCCATATCGATCCAGACGATTCGGCGGGTGTAGCCGGAATGTTCATAGGCTGGGTATTGCTCCACAACAAATACCTTCCGGCCATCGAGGAGTTCATCACGCAACCATTGATAGCGATACTTCTCCACCTCCTGCGAAGTCAAATCTTCATAGGCAAACTCGCTCCCGACGAAGGGACCGGATTTGTTCGCCGAGGCGATCCGTTTCACTCGCTTGAGCGCAGGGAGGTACAACCACTGGTCGTCCGGTTTCAGGGCGTGGGTATAAATCAACAGCGCCGTGCCTTTGACATCCCTCGGGGTATCGAACACAGTCAAGCTTTTATCACCATCTCCGTCCACCTCCTTTGTTTGAATCCGGAGTATGCGCGTGCTCTCTTCACCGTGTTTATTCCGCAGGATCATTTGCAGGTCAGATTTTTGATCCAACCAACCCGTATCCCGGCGTTCTTCCTCCACTGCGATGGCTAATCCTTTTTCCTCTGGGGTCTGGGCAAGGACCTCATGAAGAGGCAGAGTCAATAACCATGTCAGCACGAACCACGTTCGCATCTCATTTCTCCTCAAGCTTCATTAATAATGGTGGAAGAAGCAAAAAATCTGCTGCTAAAGCCAAGGTGATGACAATAGCCGTCAGCAAACCCATCGCTGAGTTTATCTCAAAACTGGAGGTACTTAAAACGAGAAACCCAGCCCCTAAGATCACCGAGGTGATGATCAGGGCACGCCCCACCGTCGTAAACGCGTAACGGACGGCATCCTGGGAATTCAGGTGGCGTTCACGCCGAGCACGGAGGTATGTACTCAAGAAATGCACCGTATCATCCACAACAATGCCAAATGTCATGGTGGCCACGACGGAGAGTGCTAGGCTGATTTGGCCGACAAAAATTCCCCAAAGACCAAATCCCATGGCAGCGGGAGCGAGGTTGGGAATAAGGCTGATCAACCCGATCTTGAGCGAACGAAACGCGAGGACCAGGATCAAGGAAATGGTAATCAGGGCCACTGTTGTCCCCCAAAGCATACTGATAATGTTTCGTCTGCCGATATGGGAGAACATGATGGCTGAACTGGTTCCCTCACCCGAGATGATGTGTGGTGCATTCTCTGACAGCCATTGCTGCGCGCGTTGGTCTAATGCCAGGAGGTCGTTTGAAGAAAGGGTTTGCAAGGTTGCCGTTAATCGCGTCGAGGATTTGTCCACGTTGATTTGATTGTTGAGATCCAATCCATAGGGCAACGACATCTCGTAGAGGAGAAGGTACTGAGCAGAGAGATCGCGTTGCTCAGGCAGGCGATACATGGTTTCATCATCACCGTGCAGGTTTTTATTGAGGCGTTTGAGGATATCGGTGATGGTCTGGACATGCAGTGTTTCAGGCTGGCGACGATACCAATTGGCAAAGGCTTCAACATCATGCAGGAATTCCGGCTTGTTAATCCCGCTGGCCTCACCCGAGTGGAGTGAGTAAAAGATGGTGTAGAGGCCGGTGAGATTTTCGGTCGTGAAATCGGAATCGGTTCTGAAGGCCACCGTTTCGTCGAAATAGTGGACGAAGACGTCATTGAGTTCATTACGTGGCAGGGCCGTGATGAAGACGAGGACCATAACCGTCATCCCCCACAAGACGGAGCGGCGCCGGCGAACGACGAACTCCCCGAGTTTGGCCATCGCCGTGTCCTCCCCATTCTCTACTTTTTTGACTCTCACGGGCAGCAAGGACATGAGCGCTGGGAAGAGGGTCACAGACAGCAGGAATGACGTGATGATCCCCATGGCCACGAAATTCCCTAAATGACGAAAAGGAGGGGCCTCAGAGAAATTCATGGTGAGAAAGCCCAAGGCGGTGGTCGCACTGGCGAGAAAAACCGGTCGTACATTCACGCGCAGACTTTCTATAAGTGCATCAGGTTTCTGCATCCCCTGACGCATGCCATGGAGGAAGGTGACCAGGATGTGCACGCAATTCGCAATGGAGACTGTCAGAATGACGGTAGGAGAGATTGCGGAGGGGGGTGAAATGGGAAAGCCCAAATACCCACCCAGCCCCATTGCCGTCATAATGGAAAAGGCGATGACCAGGATCGAGGCGAACGTGCCGGTCCACCCTCCAACCAGAAAGGCTAGGAGTAAGAGCATCAATCCGAAACTGAGTGGTATTAACGTTGCCAGATCATTCTTGGCGGATTCTGCGAAAGAATTATCCAACATCACCAGGCCCGTGAGGTACACGTTGATATTGGGATGGGCGGTCCGGATTTCATCGGCCAACTCCCTGACGAATGACACCACTTCCGGCACCTCAACGGTTTCATTTTTTCCGGGGAGTTGGACGATCACGTTGACGGCGGTGACATGTCCCTTTGCCGAGACCAGACGATTAACCAGCAACGGCTCTGCGAGTGCAATGTCCCGTACCCTTTGAAGCTCCCCCTCACTCAACATGGCCCCGTTCTCCACGAGGTCTCCAACAATGAGGTCATCTCCCTCCGCCTGGGTATGTTGGAAGTTGGTGATGGAATCGACTCGATTGGAATAGGGGGTTTGCCAAGCGCGCTCTGTAAGATTTTCTACGACCGCAAGCATGTGTCTGGTGAAAACATTGCCGTCAGCCGGTTCGAGCACGATCAGGACATTATCATTTTTGGCGTAGGTATTTTCTAAGGCCTCGAAAGCAAGAAGTTCCGGGTTATCCTCGCTGAAAAAGATGCGATAGTTGTTGGTGAAGGCCAGGTACTGGACGCCGCTGCCCGCCAGTCCCACCATGATGAGGCTGACGAAGATAATCCACCAGCGGTTTCTCAGGACCCAGTGACCGAAGGTGGTTTCAAATTTCTCCATAAAAAATGCGCTCTTTGAAAATTGAATGTGAGTCAATACTCATGCCTGACCCTATTTTTGGTGTGACCCTATTTTTGGTGGGATCAAACGGGTGGACCGTGAGGGGAAAAGAATGCCGGAATGGGGTGGTGTCCTAGCTTGAATCTGGTTGTATCCTTCTCACTTTCAATTTAAAGGCTTGTCTACTCGCAATATTCTCCATAATGTACTCACCCTGTGAATCTTTGATTGGTTCAAGGTTGTTGTCTTTAAGCTTATTCAACTCCCTTTCTTCGTTTAGCCCCCAGTCCCATTCCTCTATTTCCACCCATTCTTCCTCTGGTTCACTCATAAAACCCCTCGCCAATTATGAAAGTAATTCTTCGATTTCCCAAATCTTGGCAGTCATCCCTACCGCCATAGCTCACTGAACCCCCGTCAAAGATGCAAAGATGGGGTCATGCATGAGTATTGACTTGTGGTGATCGTCAATCAATACTCACGCCTGACCCCATTACGGGCCCCATTACGACCATTTAACGTCTGAATTGACTTGATTTTCTATGGCGCGGTGAAAGAAAACGAACCTGGCATTTTCGTAACCTTGGACGAGAATCCCGCTCAAATCAGAGAAAACGTCTTGGCGTTTGGATGGGATCTCGAGAAATTAGAAGCTGAAGGCCTGCTAACGATGGTTGATGCATCACCTCTTCGCAGAGTAAAAAGCGCCGTTAACCTCGGCAACATATCAATAGGCAAGAAGGACTTTTCGCTCGTATCTCTAATCGAGATCATTAAACGGCATGCCAAGGAGATGAAAGCTAAGAGAATAGTTATCGATCCTTTGGCAACCTTCATGTTCCAGTATCCAAACGAATTTGAAAGGAGGGATGCCTTCATAACCTTGTTGGAAGGGGTTTCTGAAGTCGGAGCTACTAGCTTCTTCGTTTCAGAGGTCACCCACACTAGCTTAGAGAGGGCGCATCAATTCGAAGAATACTTGGCGGAAGGAGTAATACTAATGCTAAAGAGAGTTGTTACTGAAGGCATGGAACGACTATTTCAAATTGAAAAGATGAGAGGTGTTAACCACGACACGAAACCGAGGCCATATGTCATCTCAGATGAAGGCATCAGGGTATTTCCAACCGAACAATTCGTTTAATATATTAAAGTAGTGACAACCAGATGGCTGCGAGAATTACAAAGGAAATTAACAACGAGAGTACTGCATTTCTTTGATAAAGGACCTTGGAATTCTTTCCCCTATCCACCCCATAGGAAATTGCTATCATCCCAACCTGCGCCAGAATTACGATTACCCAGAATAACCCTGCTGGATCGAGAACATAACTGGCTACTGCGATGAATGTGGAACTTAGGTATAAGCCCAGTATGACGACTTTTGCACCGGATGATCCAAAAACTATGGGAGCAGTCTTGTCCCCTTGGAGGCTATCACCCTCTATGCTGACATAGTCTGCTATTATCAAGGTGGCAGTCCCATCGAATAACAGCATAAGTATGATAATGGGGGGGAAAAAGGGCTCAACTCCCAGGGTGAGTGTGGCTATGTATGGGACTAGTAGTATATGGACTGGCAAAATAAAGTTCTTCAGAACCGGAATC
>JACZVJ010000049.1 GCA_022572725.1 Nitrospinota bacterium
GGCTGGTTCGAGTGATGAATTGGGTGTCACCGTTATAAGGGGATGGAGAACGCGAGTATGGTCTTTCTCGATCTACAAGGGAGGGGGATGGGATCCAAGAAGAACATGCGGGGACAAGTCTTCACCGGATTTCTCATTGGTCTCGCGATGCTGGTGGGGGATCCGGTCTCTGCGGCCCGAATCAAGGATATTACTTCGATTGAGGGAATTCGGGAAAACCTATTGATTGGGTACGGGCTTATTGTCGGGTTGGATCAAACGGGTGATTCGGTTGTCGGGGGCCAAATGACGGGCCAAGCCATTATCTCGATGCTGAATACCATGGGCATTAACCTGAAGGTGGATCCCGTTCAGCTTCTGACCAAAAATACGGCATCGGTCATCGTGACAGCCAGACTTCCGCCTTTCGCCCGGCCAGGCAGCACCCTGGATGTGCAGGTATCCTCCCTGGCCAATGCGAAAAGCCTAAAAGGGGGAACTTTGCTGATGACCCCCTTAAAGGCGCCGAACCAAGAAGTCTATGCGGTGGCCCAAGGCCCCATTTCGACATCGGGATTCGAGGCCGGTGAAGCCGGTACCTCTGTGACGAAAAATCAACAGTCTGGGGGCGTTATTCCTAGTGGAGCGATTATTGAAAAGGCCACCGAGTTGAAGATCGATGATTGGGAGTCGTTCTCCTTGTCGTTACGTCAAGCGGACTTCACCACGGCCCTCCGTGTGGCTGAAGTCATCAACACACATTTGGGGCAGGGGATTGCCTTTCCTGTGAGCTCGGGTCAGGTGGAGGTCAAAGTGCCCGATGCCTTCAAAGGCCAAATTGTCCATATGATTGCGGCAATTGAAGGGTTGGATGTGAATGTCGATGTTGTGGCCAAGGTGGTGGTGAACGAGCGTACCGGCACCATCGTCATGGGGGAACATGTCCGGCTCTCGAGCATGGCGGTGTCTCATGGCAATCTCACCATCAAAATCACGACCGACTTTAACGTCTCCCAACCCGAGCCGTTGAGCCAGGGCGGGGCTACGGTCGTGACTCCTGACGTGGAAACGAACATTGAGGAAGAACCGGGCCGGGTGATCCAGATTGACCGTTCGGTGACCCTGGGGGACTTGGTCAGAGCGCTGAATTCGGTTGGAGTGACCCCACGCGATCTCGTTGCGGTGTTGACGGCGGCCAAGGCAGCCGGTGCGCTTCAGGCCGAGATGCAAATGATGTAACCCAGGCCCTTAGTAGCGGGGCTGGGCACATCGGGTACCACATCGTTTAGAGGAGCCGTTTATGATCCTAGATATGGTAGGAACCATTACCGCGTCGGCCCAGGATAATTTGACCCAGGGCCGAATCCAGGCTCTGGAGGCCGTGATGAAGCAAGGTGATCTGAAAAAGGCCAGCAGAGAATTCGAAGCCTACTTCATTTCGTATCTCCTCAAGGTGATGCGGGAAACCATTCCAAAGAGCACCCTCACCCAAAACCGTCTGGGGGAAACCTTTCAGTCCTTTTACGATGAGGCCATTGGGAAGCAGGCTGCGGAGGCAGGGGGTATCGGTTTGGCTCGATTGATTGAGACCAGCCTTCAATATTCCCAATCCGGTCAGATTCTTGACAGGGAGGCTGGGAAGCATCCTTCTAAAGTTTTAACTGACAGTAACCGAAAAGAACGGTAAGGAGGATTCTCACTATGGCCATACCCGGATTAGACTCGGTTCAAGGATTCAACCATCCCCTTGTGGGTCCACGAAAGACGGAAGAAAGGGTCGGTGATCCTCAAAGGACGACAGGACAGCGGGGAGGGGTTCAATCCGATTCCGTGGCCATTTCCTCAGAGCTTAGGGAACGCCAAGCACTCATCGACCGTATCCATGCCCTGCCTGACATTCGACTCGACAAGATTAGCCCTGTACAGGATGCTCTTGTAAATGGGCGCCTTGAGGGAAAAGGAGACCGGGTTGCGGCTGGGATCATCAAAGAGGCCTTCCTGGATGCCGTGACCTAGTTACTGTTTAGAAAATCCCCCCTACCCCCTTTGGCAAAGGGGGCCAGGGGAGATTTCATGATGCCTGGGTGGGCGGCATGCCCATGACGAACTGCCTAACATACAGGAGGCCTCCATAATGAATCCTCCAGACTCGTGGGAGCACCTCCTGCAGACCCTGCAGGCTGAGAGAACGGCCTACACCAGTCTCTCCACCCTGCTCTCCGAAGAATACCACCTTCTGCGGAAGATGGATCACCAGGGCCTTCCGAACCTGACTGAACGGAAGGAGGCCCTCCTGGTTGACCTCCAATCTCTGGAGCAAGGCCGGAATACCCTGGTCAATGAGTTGATCGGAGGCCATCACCATTCAAATCCTTCTGAGTGGTTGAAGCTCCTCTCACAAGGGCCTCTGCCGTGGGGGAAACGATCGGCCACGGAGTTGGGCCGAGTCCTGATCGTTGCCCGTGAAGTCGCTGAGCAGGGGCGTCGCAATGCGGGACTCGTATACCGTGGGCTGGCCATGGTTCGGGAGGCCCTTCGACTGATCTATAGCGGGGGAAGCAGGGAGCCGGTCTATGGGAAATCGGGCCACCTCAATTTACCACAGGTTACTTCGTCGCTCAGCATACGTGGATAAGGTTAGCCATGGCAGGAATCGGTGATATTTTTGAAATTGGACGGTCTGGGCTTCAAGCTCATCAGCAGGGAATTGCCGTCGCCGCCCACAACATCAACAATGCCAACACCAAAGGGTATTCCCGTCAGGAGGCCATCCTCGAAGCCGGAAGGCCCGTAGGCGGGGTCTTCCCCACGGGAGTAAATGTCAGGGAGATCAAGCGCCATGTCGATCAATTTATCGAGGCCCAGCTCACCGATACTGTTCAGGACTTAGGTCGCCTGACGATTCGCCATCAGCTGCTCCAACAAGTCGAGCCGGTATTTGCCGAAACCAGTACCCTCGGGATCAACAATGCCATGAACCGATTGTTTGATGCCTTTCGCGATTTATCCACATTTCCTGAAGACAGTTCCGTACGCACAGTGGTGCTGAACGAAGGCACGAATCTCGCTGATACGTTCAATTCCTCAGCCAAATCGTTACGCCAAATCCGGAGTGATATTGATGCAGCCATTGGCCGAAATCTGACGGAGGTCAATAGCCTGGCTACCCAAATCGCCTCTTTGAATGCCCAAATTCAGACCGGTGAAGCCGGCGGAGAAAATGCCAATGATTTGCGGGATAAACGAGCCGTGACGATCAACGATATGGCAAAGCTCGTCAGCATTGCAACCGTCGAGATGACGGATGGAGTGGCCATCAACGTCGGCGGCCAACTGCTGGTAAGTGGCAACAGGTCGAATTCGCTGGTTCAGGTCGCTGATACCGATAATGCCGGGATGAATGATGTGGCGTTGAAGCGGAGTGATGGGTCGACATTGGTCATTACCTCCAAAATCACCGACGGAGAGATTAAGGGGCAACTGACGGTTCGCGATACGGATGTCGTGGGATATCAGGACCGACTTGATCGATTAGCCGCCCAGCTCATTGTTCAAATCAACACGCAGCATGAGGCAGGTTTTGGTCTCGATGGGACGACCACGAATTCCTTGTTTTCGGCGTTGAGCCCTGATGCCCCGGTAGTCAGTGACGCGAACGCAGGAGGAGTGGCCGGAACTTCAACGTCGGTCTTAACGGCAAGTTCGCTCACCATGGATAACTATAAGATTACCTTTACCAGCACGACGCTGTTTGATGTGACCAATCTGACTGATGGAACGACCGTGCTGAGTGGGCAAACCTATTCCTCGGGGGGCAATATTGATTTCGATGGCCTCCGGGTCGTCCTGACCAATGGTTCAAGTGGTCCCGCTTCCGGGGATGTGTTTACCGTTGATGGGCACACAGGGGCGGCCTCTGACATGACGCGAAGCCTGACCGATACGGATAAGGTCGCGGCCTCCTCTACCTCAGCCGGTGTGCCTGGAAATAACGTCAACGCCCTGGCCTTAGTCGCGGTTCAAACAACGACCCAGGCTAACTTAGGCACCGTCACCCTCAATGATTACCATGCGGCGACGGCCGGCAATGTGGGGAGTGATACGGCTCTGGCGGGTCTGCAGAAGGATGCAAAACAGGTTGAGATCGACCAAGTCAAGGCGTTGCGTGAAAGCGTGTCAGGTGTCTCGCTGGACGAAGAACTGACCCGCCTCCTCAGTTTTCAACGGGCCTTTGAGGCCTCGGCCCGGTTGATCCTTGTGGCGGATGAGCTGTACCAAACCGTGTTGACCTTGGGTCGATAGTTGGGTGGAGGCGCTTTGCTCACAAGGCGATCTTTCGGGCAGATAATGGGGAATGGGTGGGATACACCATGCGGGTAACGAACCAACAGCAAATTGACCTTCTCCTTGGGTCTATTCAGCGAACTCAGTCAAACTTGGCTCGGGTTCAAGAAATGCTGGCTTCAGGGAAAAAAGTGAATCGACCCTCGGATGATGGAAGGGCCTTTGAGGAGATCGTGAACCTCCAGACCCTGTTGCAGAAAATCGACAGGCGGCTTTTGTCCATCAATGTAGGGGTCAACCGGTTGAATACCACGGAAGGGGCAGTGAGTTCTGTGGATGGTATCATCCAACGGGCCAAAGAGCTCGCGCTCCAAGAGGTGAATGCGACGAGTTCGGCCGCGGAACGCAAGGCGGCAGCGGTTGAAGTCCAGCAACTTCTGTTGAGTCTGGTTGATGCCGCCAATTCCAAGGTGAACGCACGATACCTGTTTTCCGGGTACGAAACGCAAACGGCTCCCTACACCTTGGCCACCGTGACTTCCTCAGCGGTCCCCCCTGCTATTTCGGCCGACCCGAATAACCAAGGGACCACCTCCTCTACGGTCTCAATCCAAACCGCGGGCTCGTTAACCGGAAACGAGTACAAAATCACGTTTACGAGCGCGACGACCTTTGATGTCAAGAATCAGACAACGGGGGCGACCGTGTTAAGCAGCCAGACGTATGCCTCAGGAGGGAACATTGATTTTGCTGGACTTCGCGTGGTGCTGACGAATAACCCGAGCGGACCGCTGTCCGGGGATGAGTTTACGATTACAGCGCACAATTCCTCGGACGCCACGGTCAGCGCCTCGGTGAGCACGCAGTCCGCTCTGCAACCCGTTCTTTATGAACTCCGGTTCACCAGTACGACTCAATTTGACATCGTGGATCTCACGAATAATCAGGTTTTATCTACCGGCAATAGTTATACCACGGGAGCCGATATTATCTTTGCCGGAATAACCGTGGTTATCACTGATGGTACGGTTTCGCCTCAGGTAGGGGATGTCTTTCGGGCCCGTCCCGGCTATAGCTACCAGGGGGACACCGGCACCATTGCCATTGAGGTGGAAGACGGGAAAACGGTGCCCATCAATTCGGTGGGAAGCAAGGTGTTTTCGGGGCCTGATGTGGACCTGTTCACGGTCATTCAGGATTTGCATCAGGCCCTGGTGACGAATACTCCAGCTGACCTTACAGCTGTGATTAGCAGTTTGGATACGGGCATTGACCAGATCGTGGAGGCCCAAGCGGATATCGGCGCGCGCGTGAATCGGCTGGACAGGTTTGAAGATGCTTTGGAGCTCTTGTCCCTCAATACGCAGGACCGTCGGTCGACTTTAGAGGATGCCGATATTGCAAAGGTTGCGTCTGATCTGTTGACATTGGAAACCAACTTAACCGCCTCCCTCCTGGTGCTGAATCGGCAATTCCAAATCGGCCTCCTGCAATTTCTCCGGTAGCGGGAGCCAAGGCCCCTCGGGTCGGGCCAATCTGTCTTCAGATTCCCACCGTGACAGCCGATGATGAAAATGGGACAGGCACCGGCGGGGACTGTCCTGATCAGGGACCGTCACCCTTCTGTGCCGGAGCCAGTCCCCATTTTCTAAACAACATCCGGCTTTCCCAGGGACTCAATTCTAAAGGATGGCCCTGCAATTCGGGACTTATGGCCCTACGAAGTGGGACGGCCCCACATGGTTTGGAAATGGGCCTCTCCCACGCAGGCTTTTTTTAACCGCCTCCCAAAGAAAAGGCAGGGCCCCTGTGGTGGCTCCGGGTGAGAATGGAAGGAGGATGGAGAGTGGAATCCCCCAAAGAAGATCTAAAAATGGAAGTGCTCATTGCCGACGATGATCCGGTTTCCCTTCATCTCCTGAAAGCCAAATTGTTGAAGTGGCAATACAAAGTCATCACGGTTACCGATGGCCTTGAAGCTTGGCGGGTGCTTCAGTCTGATTCACCGCCCCGCTTAGCAATTCTGGACTGGATGATGCCCGGCCTGGAGGGCCTGGAGGTCTGCCAAAATGTCAGAACCCATCGAATTACCCCGTATATTTACATCCTTCTCCTGACCTCTCGGGGAGAGACGTCCGATTTGGTAGCTGGGCTAGAGGCTGGAGCGGACGACTATTTAACCAAGCCGTTTAATGTAGAAGAACTGGAAGTGCGCCTTCGAGCGGGACGGCGCATTCTTACCCTCCAGGAAGAACTCCTGGCGGCGCATGAATCCCTACGCATTCAGGCGACCCACGACCCGCTCACTGGGATGTTGAACCGTGGGGCGATCCTTGATCACTTAGAGCGGGAACTGGCGCGGGCCCGGCGGGAAGGTGGCCAATTGAGCCTCATCCTGGTCGACCTGGATAATTTCAAAACGATCAATGACACCCATGGACATTTGGCTGGAGATGCGGTGTTGGTAGAGGCCACCCGGAGAATGCGAACCTGCATCCGACCGTATGATCTGCTTGGCCGCTACGGAGGGGAGGAGTTTTTAATCGTACTACCGGGCAGTGATTCCAGTATTGCCTTAAGCCAGGCGGCGAGGATTCGGGAAGCAGTCGGCGACCAAGCTTACCGTTTGTCCAGTTTGGAGTGCACGGTCACGTGTAGTCAGGGTGTCACGACCTGGGCTGGATCGTCCCATGAGGATATGGAATCACTTCTCCGAGCCGCAGATGGTGGAATGTACCTGGCTAAATATAGCGGACGCAATCGGGTTGAATATCTTGAACTGGATCGAAAGGTGGGTGAGCACCAGTCGGCCTCCGCGGGGTCATCGGTGCCTGAAAGGGAGACTGTCGCCCATCACGGTCCTGAATGAGGACCACCAGGATGTTGAAAAAGTCCGCCAGCGGCGCTGGTTCTTGTTGAGCAAGCTGCTCTTCGCGGCTTGCTCCCTCAACGTACTTCTCTGTACGTCTCGGGCTTCTCGCAGCCTGCGGCCTTGCTGGACCTGGCTCTGCCGAAGCAAGACTTCGGCTTCGCGCAGGCGAGTGGGCCTTTTTGAACATCCTGCCCAGCTCTTGTTGTTTTTTGGGTTTGGTCAACGCTTCACGGGTTTTTGAAATTTTGAGTTTTCAGCAGGCTGCCAGGTCAACTCCCCAACGATGTTCCTCACCGTGTGAGATGAGAGAAATCACCTCGATAAGGCGTTCTCAGCGTGACTTTGGCAGGCTTTGTGCAAAGGTCCCTTTGGGTGAAGGAACTTTTCCGGGCCAGGGGGGCACTGGGGCCTCGGTCAAGAATACCAGTCTTTCTCAGCGGGGCAACCTTCCTGCGACAGGGCGTTTTGAACAATAACAGGCGGGAGTGACCTATGGAAATTTTTACGAGCCGTTTTGGATCACTGAGCATTCCGGAGGAGACCATTCTGGTTTTTCCCTCCGGGCTGATTGGCTTCAATCAGAATCCCCGTTATGCGCTCCTGGGAGATGAGCGTGGATTAGGGTATCAATGGCTCCAATCAATGGATGACGGAAATCTGGCGTTTGTCGTGATGGAGCCTGGCCTCATTAAGGCCGACTATCAAATAGAAATTCCGGATGATGCGCTGGGGGAATTGGAATTTCGGGAAGGTGATGCATTAACAATTTTTGCCATTGTCACGATTCCGCCTGGACACCCGGAAAGAGCCACTGCCAATTTGCAAGGTCCGTTAGTGATCAATGAATCCAAGCGGAAAGGCAAGCAAATTATCCTTAATGAGTCCTATCCCATTCAGCATGCCCTGATTTCCGGGGAAAAGGCAACTCGCCGTCTGGAAAAACCCACTGAAGAAGTGGTCACTACCTAGCATCCCCAATTGTTATTTCGTCGCCATGAACGAAACTCGGTGCCAAGGAGGGCAGGATGCTCGTTCTGACCAGGAAAGAGGGCGAGGGAATCCGCTTAGGTGATAACATCCGGATCGTCCTCGTTCAGTTAAAGGGTAATCAGGTCAGGCTGGGTATCGAATGCCCGAGCCATATACGGGTCCTACGCGAAGAGTTGTGGCAAGCGACCCGTCAGGAGAACCTGGCTGCCATGGCTTCCGATCCTTCCACAGTTCGAGAACTAGAGAAACATATGCTTCCCCATCCCCCCAAGGTCCGGCAGAAATAAAAGGCCACTTGGTTCCCCAAAATCATCCCCATCTTAAGAAGTAAGATTTCCCACCTCTAAATCCTGGGTCCTTCTTGGTCCGATTTTGCCTATTGGAATCATTTTGCCTATCTCAACGTTCTAGGGTTGAGCCTATTTTGGTCAAGGGGTGTTGGGAACTTTGACCCTCCTGAGTCAGGGAAACCGACGAAATCGGAGCATAGGCTTTAAAGGGAAGAAGGGCATATGGCGAGTCGAAGAAAAATACCCTTTGTTGTCTAGACGTTTGAACCATCACTGGGTTCAATAGAAGGATCCGCAGGTAAGTATAACTCTGGTACGAACGTTGCTTGTTCATCCCAGGCGATGAACAAGAGTTTGGTTTCCTCAATTCAGGGAGTATTAAAGGACAAAACGATCCTGGTTACTGGAGGAACGGGGTCGTTTGGGCAGGCCTTCACCCGAATCCTGACCAAGCAGTTCGTCTTTAAATCGCTTCGTATTTTTAGCCGTGATGAATTGAAGCAACATGACATGGCCCAACATGTGACCGATGAGAGGGTCCGATTTTTTATTGGGGACATCCGGGACCCCGATCGGGTTCAGCGGGCAGTCCAAGGGGTGGACATTATCATCCATGCTGCCGCCATGAAGCAGGTGCCTACGTGTGAATACAATCCCTTCGAAGCGGTCAAGACCAACATTCTTGGGGCCAAATATTTAATTGATGCGGCCATTGATCAGCAGATTTCTCAGATCATGGCCTTGAGCACGGATAAAGCGGTGAACCCCATCAATCTGTATGGGGCGACCAAGCTCTGCGCGGAGCGGATTTTTGTCCAAGGCAACAGCTATGCCGGGTCTCGTCCAACGCGGATGAGTTGTGTGCGGTACGGAAATGTTTTGGGGAGCCGCGGCAGCGTGGTGCCTTTGTTCGAGGCACAACGGCAGGATGGTGTGGTGACGGTCACCGACAGACGGATGACCCGATTCTGGCTCAGCCTGGATCAGGCAGTCTGGTTCGTGTTGCGCTGTCTAACACTGGCGCGAGGAGGAGAGATTTTTGTGCCGAAAATCCCGAGCATCAAGATCCTCGATTTAGTGGAAGCGATGGCTCCGGAATGTTCCATTCGCTATGTCGGTCTTCGGCCGGGTGAGAAGTTGCATGAAGTGTTGGTGACTGAAGATGAAAGCCGTCATACGTTTGAATACGACGACTTTTACACGGTCCTGCCGGAGTACCGGTTTTGGCAAGGGCGAGCCAGGGAGGGCTCGGCAGGTAAACGCCGTTCCGTCCCCGAGGGGTTTCGTTACTGTAGCGATAACAATACTCAATGGCTGTCAGTTGATGAATTACGGAACCTCCTGGCCCACAACGGATTCAATGGGGGTTCCCCTCGTCCCAGGAAACACCGAGCCGTGGTGGCCTGTTTATGAGCGCCAATCGCATGATTCCTTATGGACGGCAGTGGGTTGACGAACTGGATATTCAGGCGGTGGTCGCGGTTCTGGAATCGGATTGGTTGACCACTGGTCCTCGAGTCCAAGAGTTCGAACAGGTCGTGGCCCACTGTGTTCAGGCCTCCGAGGCGGTGGCCGTTTCCAGTGGTACCGCTGCACTTCATGCCGCCATGTATGCCATCGGCATCGGGCCTGGCGATGAGGTGATTCTTCCTCCGATCACCTTTGTAGCGACCGCCAACGCGGTTGTGATGCAAGGGGGGACCCCCGTTTTTGCGGATGTGGACTCCGAAACGCTCCTCCTGGACCCTGGGGCTGTGAAGGCCAAGGTCACGTCAAAAACCAAAGCGATTCTGGCAGTGGATTACGCAGGACAGCCTTGCGATTACGAAGCCCTTCGCGTCATTGCGGATCGGAACGGATTGGCACTGGTGGCTGATGCCTGCCATGCCTTGGGAGCCAGCGAGAGGGAACGTCGAGTCGGATCCCTCGCCGACCTGACGGTGTTCAGTTTCCATCCGATCAAGGCCATCACGACCGGCGAAGGTGGAATGGTTGTGACCGATTCCCCTGAATGGGCCAGCAGGATGCGGCGGTTTCGAAATCATGGGATTTCCACCGACCACCACCAGCGGCTTGCGCATGAAACCTGGGAGTACCAGATGGTGAGTTTTGGGATGAATTATCGACTTACGGACATTCAGTGTGCTCTCGGGGTCAGTCAACTTTCTAAACTTCCGGGATGGATCGCCATGCGGCAATCCATCGCCATGCAGTACGACCAGGCGTTTTCCGACATGCCTGGGATCAATCCCCTCAGACGGAGGGAGGGGGTCGACCATGCCTATCACCTCTATATCGTTCTGCTTGATCAACACCAAACAGGGGTGACCCGTTCCCATCTGTTCAGGGCCCTGCGGGAAAGCGGGATCGGAGTCCATGTGCACTATATTCCGGTCCATCTTCACACCTTTTATCGGGAGAGATTCGGGACAGGACCAGGCCTCTGCCCCGTTGCTGAAGCGGCCTATGAACGAATGCTCTCGTTGCCCATTTACCCTCGGTTACACGACGACGAGTTTGAAAAGGTGATCACGACCTTTCGAGCTGTCGTTGAATCATCCAGTTGCCCAATCGGAGCTTAGCGAGGAGTAGAGATTCACTTCCAATTTGAAACAAGGCCGTGGTTAACCCATGCCCATCACCTTCGTCGCCGAGGTCTCGAGTAATCATCATCGGGACCTGAACCGGTGCCTGGCCTTTATTGATGCTGCTGCCCGAATAGGGTGCCAGGCTGTGAAGTTTCAACTGTTTAAAGTCCGGGAATTATTTGCGCCAGAAATTTTGGAGCGAAACGAGAAGCTCAGAAGCCGGGAGGCTTGGGAGCTGCCGGTTGAGTTTCTCCCCGCCTTGGCGAATCGTTGTCGGGATCGTTCAATCCAGTTCTGCTGTACCCCGTTTTATCTGAACGCCGTATCGGAGCTTGAGCCGTATGTGAATTTTTATAAGGTCGCCTCCTATGAACTCCTATGGGATGAGCTGTTGGAAACCTGCGCGCATACCGGTAAACCGGTTGTGTTGTCGACTGGCATGGCCACCCTTCAGGAAGTTGAACGGGCGGTAACCGTGCTACGAAAAGCCGGTTGTGGGAACCCCACACTTCTTCACTGTATTTCCGGATACCCTGTCCCCCCTCAGGAATGTAATTTGGCGGCGATTCATACCCTCCGCCTGGCTTGCCAGTGCGAGGTTGGATGGTCGGATCACAGCCGAAGCCCGGCTGTACTGTCACGGGCTGTGCATCATTGGGGCGCCACGATGATCGAGTTTCATTTGGATCTTGATCAGCAGGGGGAGGAGTACCCAACAGGTCATTGCTGGCTCCCTGGTCAAATCGAGCCCGTCATCAGTGCCATCCAAACAGGGTTTTGTACTGATGGAACCGGGGTAAAGGAGCCGGGGCCCAGTGAGGCACAGGACCGTGATTGGCGCGCCGATCCCGCCGATGGGTTTCGCCCGCTTCGAAAGGTACGAGAACAATGGCCCATCGAAGTCGGGGTCCAATAGCGGTCGTTCAGGCCAGGATGGGATCCACCCGCCTGCCGGCCAAGGTCATGAGAACGTTGGTGGGGAAACCGGTGTTGTGGCATGTGGTCAACCGGTTGAGCTTCTGCCGAAGGCTTGAGGGCATTGTCGTCGCCACGTCCACGCATCCTGAGGATGATGCGATCGAGCAGTGGTGCGGCGATCAGGGGGTTCGGTGTTTTCGTGGCAGCGAGCAGGATGTGTTGGGCCGTTATTACGAAGCTGCCCAGTTCTATGATGCCGATCCTGTAGTCAGGATCACCGGGGATTGTCCCGTTATCGACCCGACGGTCGTGGACGAGGTCGTGGAAGGATTTTATGAGGGGCAGTTCCACGTGTATAGCCTGGGTGGAGACTTTCCGGATGGTCTGGACTGTGAAGTGTTTGCCTTTTGGGTTCTCAAGGAAACCTGGCAGCGCGCCCGGTTACCTTCGGAACGGGAACATGTCAGTCCCTATATGTACAAACACCCGGAACAATTTCGCCTCGGGTGTTTGGAGAAATTTGAAAGTCTTGGACATCACCGGTGGACACTGGATGAAGAAGCAGACTTTCACTTCCTCCAGGCCCTTTTCAGCCGACTCTACCGTGAGGAATGTCCATTTCTCACCGAGGACATTTTGGCTCTCCTGGATCGGGAGCCGGAACTTATGGATGTGAATCGGGAGATTGTGAGGAACGAAGGGTACCTCCAATCACTTCAAGCTGACCCGGTAGTCGGAAGAGGAAATTGACATGGCGACACTTGCACCCCAGCTCCAAACCCCTTCCACCGAAACTTCTTCAGGACAGCGGCTTTATCAAAAAGCCAAGCGGCTCATTCCTGGTGGCACGCAGTTACTCTCGAAGCGTCCGGAGATGATCCTGCCCGAGTTCTGGCCCACGTATTATACCCAGGCCAGAGGGATAGAGGTCGTCGATTTAAGTGGAAAAACTTACAAGGATATGAGCCTCATGGGAGTTGGGGCATGTGTCTTGGGGTATGCCGATCCCGATGTGGATGAGGCGGTGAAAGCCGCCGTCGACAATGGGGTGATGTGCACACTCAATGCTCCGGAGGAAGTCTGGTTAGCGGAGCTTCTCTGTGAGCTGCATCCCTGGGCTCACATGGTGCGTTTTGCCAGAACCGGCGGCGAAGCGATGGCGATCGCCGTCCGTATTGCCCGGGCTCGCACAAGACGGGATCGAGTGGCCTTCTGCGGATATCACGGCTGGGCTGATTGGTACTTGGCGGCAAATCTGGGGAAGGAAGATGCCCTTGATGGGCATCTCTTGCCGGGACTCGATCCAGGGGGAGTTCCGCGTGGATTACGAGGGACGGCCTTACCGTTTCATTACAACCGCTTCGACCAACTCAAGGCGATTGTCGATAAGCACCATGGGGAGCTGGCCGCGATTGTGATGGAACCCCAGCGAGGGCAGGCTCCCGACCCGGGGTTCCTGGAAAACGTCCGTGATGTGGCGTCGGAGATCGGGGCGGTGTTGATTTTTGACGAGATCACCACCGGCTTTCGCATGACCACAGGAGGCATTCACCTCCTCTTGGGTGTCTGCCCCGATATAGCCGTGTTTGCCAAGGGTTTGGCCAACGGGTACGCCATGGCCGCCGTTCTTGGAACCGGGGAAGCCATGCAAGCCGCGCAGTCCACGTTTATCAGCAGCACCAACTGGACCGAACGGATTGGCTTTGCTGCCGCTTTGGCCACGATTCGCAAACATCGGCGAGAGAACGTTGCGGCCCATCTGACCATGATTGGGAACATGGTCAAGATCGGATGGGAGAGAGCAGCCAAGTACATGGGTCTTCGGTTGCATCATGACGGTCTCCCAAGTCTGGCCCATTTCCACATTGAACATGAAGACCATGGAAACCTGATCACGTTGTTTTCGCAGATCATGCTGGAGAAGGGCTACCTCGCGTGTGATCAGTTTAAACCATCATTTGCCCATCAGCATGACCATGTCTCGGAATACCTCGAGGCCGTATCCGATACCTTTTTGACCCTTGCCGATGCCGTGGCCTGGGGGGATGTGGCGCTGCGTCTCAAAGGCCCGCCGGCTCACAAAGGATTTTACCGGTTGACCTCATGACAGTGGAAGTGAGGAATCGGGTAGCTCGGCGGCCTCTCGGGAAATCCGGGCTGACTGTTTCTGAAATTGCCTTTGGAACAGTCGAGCTTGGGCTGGACTATGGTATCCCCGCTCCAGGTGAATATGGCCGGCCAAGTAGCCGGGAGTCTATTCGTCTCCTTGAGGAAGCGGTGGAATCAGGCATCAACTTGTTTGATACGGCCCCGATCCCGGCCTATGGTGGAACCGAATCCCTTCTCGGGGAGGTGTTAGGTGGTCGCCCCGATTGTTTGTTTGCCACGAAAGTTACCATCCCACGCGGTGCCACAGGTCGGCTCCTCCACGGATTTCAATTTCGGGAAACCGTCAGGCGTTCCCTGGAACACAGTTTAAAATTCTTGCGCCGTGATGTCCTGGATATCGTCCAGATCTATAACCCCACTGTGGAGTGTATTTCTCAAGGCGAGATTTTAGAGGCGCTGCTTGAAGCCAAACAGGAAGGGAAAATCAATCTGGTTGGTGCGTCCGTGTATACCGAAGCTGAGGCATTGGCCATGATCCACGGAGGCGGATGCGATGTCTTGCAAATTCCGTATAACGTCCTCGATCAACGGATGGCCGGTCAGGTGTTTCCCGCTGCCGAGAAGGCGGGGGTGGGAATCATGATCCGCTCGGCATTTCTCAAGGGAGTGTTGACTGCTAAGGGGCAATGGTTGCCGGCCGAACTCACACCTTTGAGGGAGGCTGCCGCTCGGGTCAAGGAGGGCTGGGGAAGCTCATGGGACTCGCTCCCGGAGTTTGCTTTGCGGTTTTGTCTGTCTGCCCCTCAGGCCGCCACGGTGTTGGTCGGGCTTAGAACGTCAAGGGAACTGAACCAAGCTCTTTCATCCGCCGGATTAGGAAAGCTCCCCTTGCACCTTCTTGATCTTGCTCAAACCCTTTCCCTGAGGGATGAACGTCTCTTGAATCCCAGCCATTGGCCGGCTCTATGAGAAAAGGGGGCTGGGTCATGGTTCGGTGTGATGGGTCGCCCGAAATCGGGTTAGGCCATGTGGTTCGGTGCGTGGCCCTCGCCGATGAACTCCATCATGAGCATGGGTGGCAAATCATGTTTGTGATGCGAGAGGGTCCACTGGCTTTTGAGGTGGTGAAGGAAAAGGGGTATCTGGTTGAAGAACCAATCACTTGTGGCCCCCCGGTACCCTATGGGGTTTGGCTTCAACAACTGAGTGACAAAGTTGGGGCCCAAATTCTTATTTTGGATGTGCGCGATGATTTCCCCCGAGCCGCTGTTCAGGCTTTTCGAAACCAAGGTCTATTGGTCGTGACGTTGGATGATCCCACGGACCGGCGATTGGAAACGGATCTGGCCTTTTATCCTCCGATCCCTCAACTCAAAAAAATGGATTGGACGGGGTTCACCGGTCAGATGCATTCAGGCTGGGAATGGGTCGTTCTTCGACGAGAGTTTTCCTCGCAGCCTCCGAAGCCGGCGAATTCTCCCCCCAAAATTTTAGTGTCGATGGGTGGAAGTGATCCGGCTGGCATGACTCTTAAGGCTGTGTCTGCGTTAGACCGCGTACATCGAAACTTTACGGGGGTCATCATTTTGGGTCAGGGCTTTAGTCATTTCCAGGCCCTTGAACGTTGCCTAAATCGAGCCAGGCATTCATTTGAGGTCCGGCGGAACGTGACCCGTATCTGGGAAGAAATGGCACAGGCCGATTTGGCCATTGGCTCATTTGGGGTCACGGCCTATGAGCTGGCTGCGATGGGTATTCCCGCCTTGCTTCTCTCCCTCACCTCCGACCATGCAGAATCCGCCTCAGCCTTTTCCGCTGAGGGAATGGCCGTCAATTTGGGTGTTCACGAACAGGTCAGTGAAAATGCGCTGGCCGAGGAAATTGCGAAACTTTTGGAAGACCGCCCGCGTCGGGTGAGTATGGGTCGGAAGGCAAGGGAAACCATAGATGGTGCAGGGGCAGCCCGAGTTGCCCGGGTGATCACTTCGGCGATCAAGGAGCGCAATGACTGCTGTCAATCAGTGGCTTGATCATAAAGGCACTGTCGTCGATTCGGTGAATGACTTCGATGTGATTGAATGTGAAGCCTGTGGCTTTAAGCATATTGTGCCCATTCCTTCTTGTGACGAATTGGGTCCCATCTATCGAGAAGACTATTTCACGGTAAAGCATCCGTTTTACTTTGAGCATCAGAGAGAAGATTCAGAATGGTGGGACAACGTCTTTTTGAAGCGGTATGTGCTCTTTGAATGCCAACTCCCACCTCATCGCCGTCGTATTCTTGATATTGGGTCAGGATCGGGCCTCTTCCTCAGGCTGGGAATGCAACGTGGTTGGGAAACCCTCGGGGTGGAACCTTCTCGTCCTGCGGCCGAGCAGGCACGGCAATTGGGCCTATCAATTGTGAATGAATTTCTGACCGAAGGGAACGTTCATCAAATGGGCCAATTTGATGTGGTCCACATGCATGAGGTGTTGGAGCATATTCCCCATCCAGAAGAAATGTTGAATCTAGCCCTTCGGCTCCTTCGCCCGGGGGGAATACTGTGTGTGGTGGTCCCAAACGACTACAACCCATTGCAGCAAGTATTGCGTACTGCCTGTGGCTACCAGCCATGGTGGCTCGCGCCGCCCCACCATATAAATTATTTCAGCGTCACCTCTCTAGCCGGGTTGATAGGCAAGACGGGGTTTGAGGTCATTCATAAGACCGCAACCTTTCCTATGGAGCTGTTTCTGCTTATGGGTGATAACTATGTTGGGAATGATCAACTGGGCCGTGCCATGCATGGAAAAAGAAAGAAATTAGAATTGAGTTTCAGGCGGGCCGGTTATGACACCTTGTGGGAAAAGGTCTATGACGGATTTGCTGATGTGGAAGTTGGGCGAGAGGTGGTGATGTATGCAAGGAGGCCCCAAGCTTGAGTGACAGGTCTGGAGAAACCATCCTCGCGGTTGATGCTCCCACGAAACCGGAGGAAAGGCCGACAACACGACTGACGTACCAGCGGCGTAGGCCTCCAGTTGAGGGATACTCTCCAGTTCTCACACCGGACAATGCCCTCCTTCATGAACTATCTGTTGGTCGCCTCCGTCTTGAGGCAAAGGGGGGGGCTTTTAAGGGGGCCACGAACAATCGTGAGATGATCCTTCATATCCTGGTGGGTCAGTGCACCATTGAGGCCCGTGGGCCCTGGGGCCGTGCGACGTTGAGAAATCTTGGTGAACGGCGCGATGTCTTTTCGGGGTTACCGACGTCTGTGGTGCTTGGTCCCTCCACCGAATACACCATCGTTCCGACCACGCGGGCCCTTGATGTGGCCGTCGGAAGCCTTCCCCTCGATGAAGATCCAGGTCGTCCTCCAACCGTCATTCGTCCACAAGATGTACAGGTTCACCAGGTGGGTGAAAGACATCTCGCCCGAATGGTTCGAGAGGTGTTGGGTGGAGAGGGCCCCGCTGTTCGATTGAGAGCAGGTGAAACCATTAATCCCGAGGGCCTTTGGTCATCCTGGCCTCACCATGAGTTTGATGCCAACCCTGACCTGGCGCCGTTGTTCGAGGAGGTATTTCTGTATTTTACAAAACCGGCTACGGGGTGGGCGGTTCAAAAGCGTGAAGGATTGTTTTGCACAAACGAGCCCATTGACGATGTGCTGATTGTCCACAATGGTGATGCTGGGGTCATGCCTCTGGGAAATCATCCCATCGTAGCTGGAGTGGACAGCCAGGTTCTGTATGTGTGGTTCTACGTCAGTCCTATACCAAAAATCTACGCGCGCTGGGCGGAGGACATCGGTGGCTATTCCTGAGGCCGTGTTGATCATTGGGGGTGGGGTGCTCCAAGTTCCCGCTGTTCGGATTGCGCAAGAGATGGGTTTCTCGGCAATTGTGACGGATGGGTCGAAAGAGGCTCCCGCCATGTCTCTGGCAGACGAGGCTGTGGTCCTGGACATATTTGATTCGGAAGGTCACCAGCGGCTGGTCGAGAAGCTGAAGGCACGATATCAACTTCGCGGTATCTTTACGGAAGGGGCAGATGCGGAAGTGACGGTCGCCGTAACGGCGGCCCATGTCGGACTTCCTGGAATACCCGTGGAAGCGGCCCTGAATACGAAGAACAAGCGCCGCATGCGCGCGTGTTTCGATAAGGTTGGTATTCCCAACCCACGGTGGGCGGAAGTGAGATCAGTGAAGGATGGACTCCTAGCCGCCAGCCGAATTGGGTATCCCTTAATGGTGAAAGCAGTTGACAATTGTGGCTCACGGGGCACAACGCGCCTTGATGGACCGGAAGGATTGGACAAGGCCATTGAGTGGGCAAGTGCACATTCAACCACTCAGTCGGCGTTGCTTGAGGAATGCTTCCGTGGAGCTGAACAGAGCGTGGAAATCCTTTTTGACGAGCTTGGGCATTGCCACCGGCTGAATATTGTTGATCGCGCGTTCATGTCGCACAAATCTTACGCGGTCGAATTAGGGCATGTGAACCCAACCGGGCTTGAAGAGAAAGCCCAGGACGCTCTCTTCCAAGTCACTGAGCAAGCCGCAGAGGCTTGCGGGGTTCGTTTTGGTGTTTTTAAGGCCGACACGATTGGGACCCACCACGGGCCCCGCATTTTGGAAGTGACCGCCAGGCTTTCGGGTGGTTTTGATTGTCAATACACCACTCCCCTTTCCAGTGGAAGGAACTTCATTCGAGCGGCGATGCGGCTGGCGGTGGGGTTGTCCCTGGAGAGGGATGATTTGACAAGAAAGTGGGCGACCTTTGCCGCGGCATGGGTGGCTTTTCCTCGTCCGGGATTGGTGGAACGGATTGAAGGGGTTGAGGAAGCCCGTCGTTTACCTGGAGTGAAAGAAGTTCTTCTTCGGGTAGGGGTAGGTGATGTGATCCAGCCCTACACCACCTGTGTGACACGACCGGCGTTCGTGATAGCCGTGGGGGCTACGTATTCTGAGGCCGTTCATAATGCTCAGGCTGGAGCGGGGGCTTTACGAATTGAAACCTGCCCGGCTGTCCCGGTGTAACCCGTGGGAATGGTCAAGGCCAGGAAAATGGGGACTGGCTCCGGCGCAGGAGGGGGACAGTCCCTGATCAGGACAGTCCCCGCCGGTGCCTGTCCCCATTTTCCTGGCCGTGAGCGTAGGGTCGGAATGGGCGGAAGGTAGGAGGTGAGGGTTATGAACTCAAAAAGGAGGAGGGAATTCCTTGGAGAAGAGATCTCGACCTTTTGAAGACCAGGTCGTCCTCGTGTCTGGGGCCGGCAGAGGAATTGGCAAGGCCACTGCCGCCGCGTTTGCCAACCAAGGCGCCACAGTTGTGTTAGTGGCTCGGCATCCACAGGAAATTCAGGAGGTGGCCAGAGACATCTCCGAAAGGGGAGGGATGGCCGCTCCTATGGAAGCGGATGTAACCTCTGCCGATTCTTTAGCCAAGACCATGCAAGAGGTGAGCAGGCTCTTTTCTCGATTGGATGTTCTGGTGACTTGTGCAGCGGCCGAGCCAGCTTCCGGGCCCTCTGAGAATTTATCGCTGAAAGAATGGCAACGGGTGATCGATGTGGATCTGACGGGGGCGTTTCTGACATGCCAGGCAGCAGGCGGGATGATGCTCGCTCAAGGGTATGGCCGAATTGTCAACTTAGCCAGCTTCCATGTGGCGGCAACATATCCTCAGCGGGCGGCCTATGTGGCAGCCAAAGCGGGAATCGTCGGCCTGACCCAAGCCTTAGCTGTCGAATGGGGTGGGCGGGGAGTGACGGTCAATGCTATTTCCCCCGGCCCAATTCTTACACCACGGACGAGTTGGTTTCTCTCCAGGGATCCGAGTAATGAACAAGGGATGATCGGTCGAACACCGACCGGACGTTTAGGGACGGTGGAAGATGTGACCGCCCCAATTCTGTTTCTTTGTTCAAAGGAATCCAGACACGTGAATGGCCAAACCCTAACGGTTGATGGAGGATGGACGAAAAATGCCTGGTGGGGCCAACACCCTTGGCAGGGATGAAGCCATTTCCTCGATGCCAAAGTCGTTTAGGCTGGACGGAAAAGTGGCCGTCGTGTTGGGAGCCGGAGGGGGCCTTGGGCAGGCTATCGCCTTTGCGTTGGCTTCGGCCGGCGCAGAGATTGTCGCTATAGGGAAGACGCCTGACCGGTTGACTCAAACTTGTGAGGGAGTCCGGGAGAATGGGCAACAGGCATGGTCGTATCCGGTGGATTTGGCAGACCCACAAAGCATTGAGAAGGCCATGTCCTGGGCGCACGTCCAACGAGGACGCCTCGATATCTTAGTCAACGCCGCTGGGGTCCAGTTGCGTAAACCTGCTCTGGAGGTGACCGAGGAGGAATGGGATCGAATGGTCAGTATCAACTTGAAAGGGGTGTTCTTTTGCTGTCAAGCCGCAGCGCGGATTATGGCCAGGTATGGTACTGGGACCATTATCACGCTGACCTCCTTGACGGCTGTGATCGGCCTTTCATCCCTATCGGTCTATGGGGCATGCAAAGGTGGGGTGGCTCAGTTAATGAAGGCTCTGGCCGTGGAGTGGGCTCCTATGGGGATCCGGGTCAACGCCATCGGACCAGGCCGTATTCGGACTCCAATGACGGAAGTTGTGTTTCAAAAGGACTCGGTCCGAGAAAGCTTTCTTCGTCTTATCCCACTTGGACGTGCAGGCAACCCCAATGACCTAGTCGGTGCCGCCATTTTTCTGGCTTCTGAGGCATCATCCTACATGACCGGGCAAACCCTCTATATTGACGGTGGGTGGTTGGCGTCTGGTGGGAACGCAAGAGCTTAAACTTTTATAGAGGCAACTGAAAAGCCTCGAGCATGAACGAGTGAGGAAAAACATTATGGGTACACCACAATTGATTTCACTCAAAAAAGGGAAACGTGTCACTCAAAAGACCATTGGCAAGGTGTTACTGTTCCGGTCCCCACTGGTGTACCACGCGCATGTGGAATATGAAGACCCGCATCCTCCTCTTGAGCTCCTCTATCTCGGCGCGGCGCTGAAACCGGGTTATGACGTCAAAATCCTTGATGGTCAGCGCCGGGTGGGCACCCCCCAAGATTTTTGAACTCAAAAGCGGATCGGGATATCGGACAAAGAGATTCTTCGTGAAGCTTCAGAGTTTACCCCTGACCTCATTGGGCTCTCGATTATTTCCGGTCAAACCATCAGCGTGAATGGAGGAATGTATTTTGGATGAACACGCTGTGGGTTGTGGGTGCGGGGGTAGAAGCTGTTCCCGGTATCCAACGGGCCAAAGATTTGGAGCTTTTTGTTGTTGTCAGTGGGGATCCAGATGCCCCGGGGTTCCACCTGGCTGATGATCATGTGGTCGTGAGTACCTATGATATTGAAGGAACGGTCGATGCCGCGTGGAAGTATCATGGATCCATTCGCCCTCTTAAGGGGGTTATTTGCATTGCTGTCGATGTCCCACTCACCGTCGCGGCGGTGGCTGAAAAGCTGCAGTTGCCTGGGATTCCCCTGGAAACGGCACGTCTTTCAGTAGACAAGGTGGTCATGAAGAAACACCTGGCCGCCTGTGGCATTCCCGTTCCATGGTTTTGCCGCCTTGAATCCCTGACGCAGTTACGAAGCATTGTGAAAAACCGTGGGTATTCCCTGGTCATCAAACCCGTCGATAATCGTGGATCTCATGGTGTCCTAAGACTTGTACGAGATATTGATTTGGAATGGGCGTTTGACTATGCGGTGGCATGCTCCCCCAATTCACAAGTGTCGATGTCTGGTCATGAGGGTGGCTGAAAGCACCGTTTTTGAATCAGGTGCTGCGGCGTTATGGATTCAGACCAAACCAATGAGGGGAAAATCGTAACGTATGGATTCTTGCCGGATTTGTGGTGAATTTGAGTTCACCGAGAAGAGTACCAAACAGTTTGCTGGCTTTCGTTCAACTTGGGTCGAATGCACCAGATGCAAAGTACAACGGATTTATCCCTACCCAACCCCGGAAGAATTGGTGCGCTATTACAATGACCGATATTTGTCAAAACAGTGTTCTGGGTCGGTCAGTCACCTGAAACGATTTTCTGCAAACTATAAACCGACCGTCTTCCATGAATACTCACTTACCTTCTCTGATGTCGGTGTTCGGGTTGGGGATCTATTGGGAGCAAGAATTTTGGACTTCGGATGTGCTGATGGGATATTTCTTGATTGGTTAACAAGCCTGGGCGCCAGCACACAGAACCTGTTTGGAATCGACCTCTCTGCGGAGATGGTCGGATGTGCTGCCGAAAAAGGTTACCAGGCTGTCACGTTTGAAAAGCGGCACGAATTATTTAA
>JACZVJ010000139.1:0-4507 GCA_022572725.1 Nitrospinota bacterium
AAGGGTCTGGAAACACCCCAACCGTTGGGTGGGAGGAGTGACCTTCTAGGCCAAATCCCCCCATGCCCACCTTTTTAAAGGGGGGATGTTCAGGAGGGACCCCGTCATGTTCTAAAGGGGGGAATTGTCAAGCGGGGCCTTCCTGTGATCCGATCAGGTGCAACTTTGGTGGAGTGTGGGGTGAGAGAATGTAGGGTGGGTAATGCCCACCTTACACACATTTCACAAGCCGTCAATCACGTGCTGGGCTAAGAGTTGACGGCTCTGTTCCTGACGGCTGATGGCGGAGTGCTGACCGCTATTTCGGATCAGGTGAGGGAGGGTTGGTACTCGGCCTGGATCTCAAAACCCATATCAGCGATCATTTGCCGGACTTCCGGAGCAGGCTGGCCGGGGGTTGTTAAGTAGCCATCCACAAACAGGGAATCAGCGATGTAGAGAGCCAGTGGCTGAAGAGAGCGAAGATTGAATTCTCGGCCTCCTGCCGCGCGAAGTTCCCTTCGGGGATGAACAAATCGGAACAGTGCGAGGACGGTCAAACACCGGTGAGGGGTAAGATTTCGACAGTGTTCCAAAGGCGTGCCGGCTATCGGATGCAGCATATTGAGTGGAATAGAGTCGGGGTTGACCTCACGTAAGGCGAAGGCCAGGTCCACCAGGTCCTCATCGCTTTCTCCCATGCCGACGACCCCTCCGGAACACAATTCCAGACCAGCAGCCCGCGCATGCCTTAAGGTCGTCAGCCGGTCCTGAAAGGTATGGGTCGTGCAAATTTCGGAATGATACGTCTCACTGGTGTTCAGGTTATGGTTAATTCGATCCACCCCCGCGGCCTTCAATTGGGTGGCGTGGCGTTCGGTCAATAAGCCAAGCGAACAGCATACTTGAAGGGGAAGCTCTTCTTTAATCCGTCGAACCGCGGTGGCAATTTCCGCAATTTCTCGGTCCAGCGGGCTTCGGCCACTGATGACCACGCAGTACCGTTGGGCCTTGGCCGCTGCTGCTCGACGGGCGCCTTCGACCATCCGGTCGGGAGACACCAAGCCGTAGCGCTCAATGGGAGCGGTTGAGATAGAGGACTGCGAGCAATAGTGGCAGTCCTCCTGGCACGCTCCGCTTTTCGCGTTGAAGAGCATTTGAAGCGTGACTTTATTTCCAAAGAAGCGTTGCCGGATCTGAAACGCGGCACTGACCAGCCTCAGGACCTGATCGGCTGGAGTCTTGAGAATTGCCAGGCCTTCGTCACGCTGGAGGTCTTCACCGCTCAGGATCCTGTCCACTATGGCGTCAAAGTTAAGCATGGGTTTTTCTCCAAGAGTCAGGTGAGGTGGAAAGGTCTGCTGGTTGAAACACGCGGTTCGATATGACGCTCACGAATCCCTCATCAGTTTCTCAAGAAATTCAGGATGACACACGGGAGTGAAGAATCAGGATTGGATCATCTTGCGTGGTGAGCTACCACCGGTGGGGTGATGGTTCGTTTGGGAAGGGACCCGGTGGGCAGTGAGTCAAATTCGGATTGGGGAATCTCCTCGGCATCTCTCCACATTTTCTCGATCCCATAAAAGGCGCGAATGTCATTCCGAAAGACATGGACCACAATGTCACCGTAGTCCAACAAGATCCACGTGGCCGAAGACCCACCTTCGATGGTGGCACGGAAGGAAAAGCAGCGAACCAGTTCCTGTGCGATCCCGTCGGCAATCGCCTTAACTTGGCGTTCCGAACTCCCGGAGCAAAAAATAAAGTAATCAGCCACGGAGGTTAAGGGCTCAACCTCGAGAATGACCACATCGGTGGCCTTTTTCTGAAGAGCCGCTTGGCCGATGGTGAGTGCTCTCTGCCTCAATTCCGGAACGATATGCTGACCTCTTAATAGGAAGAGTATAAACGGTGATGGATTATATAGGATTGAACCGGCACCGGCAACCAATCAGAGACGGTGAGGCCTTGCGTCACACGGCTCCGGATGACCGAGGCGGATATTTCACACGGGGGGAGACGGAGCAGCGTGAGGCTTGTCTGGGATGAGGTGGCGATCTCGATCCGAGTCTCGTGCCCGTCGTCTAAGGTTTTCAATCCGGTGGAAGGAAGGGAGGGAAGGAGCGACAGGGCTGATAATTGTGTAAAGGTGGAGCCTGGCCTTGAAATGACGACAAAATTCGCGGCAGTCAACAACTGGGTGGCCCCTTTCCAGGTGGGGAAATCGAGGAAGGCATCGAGTCCCACGATAAACCACAACTCTCCGGCTTCCTGCTGGCGGAGGGTGTGAAGGGTCTCGACGGTATAGGACTTGTGAGTGGACCGGGATTCAAGATCAGTGAGCCTGAAATGGGAGTAGGTAGCAATCGCCAGCTTCACCATTTCCAGGCGGTGATGCGCAGGGGCTAAGGATTCCGTTTGTTTATGAGGAGGGTCGCCGGAAGGAATGAACAGGACCCGGTCGAGGGACAGGTGGTCTCTGGTCTGTTCGGCGATCAGGAGGTGACCCCGGTGTATGGGATTGAAGGTTCCGCCGAAGAGGCCAATCCGCATAGGCGCTTGCGAGTGGGGCGAAAGGCGTGACAATGGGTCGTCTGACGGCTTCGCTACAGGAGGGCTAAATTGTCCCGATGAATAACCTCCTCGTATTCGTGGCTCCCCAACACCCGTTTGATGTCAGAAGTTTTTTGGCCTTTGATTTTGAGGAGGGTGTGGGATGAATAATTCACCAACCCTTTGGCAAATTCCTTTCCCTGTAAGTCGGTACATGCCACGGGATCACCAGGCAGGAAGTCACCTTTGACCTCGAGAATCCCGGAGGGGAGAAGGCTTTTTCCACGAAACATGAGGGCTTCCACTGCGCCGTCGTCGAGGAGCAGGTGCCCCTTGGGTCGCAAGGTATAGGCGATCCAATGCTTGCGGCTCGGCAGCCGTCGGCTTTGAGGGTGGAAAAGAGTCCCGGCACCTGTTCCGGCGAGAATGCCTGAGAGAAGACCGGGGGTTTCGCCATTGATAATCAACGTCGGGACTCCAAACTCCGCCACCTGTTTGGCGGCTTGAATTTTCGTGGCCATGCCGCCGGTGCTGTCTTGGGTTCGTGAGAGGCCGGCGCGTTGCTCGATCTCCGGGGTGATGTCCTGAACCTCGGGAATGAGCTTGGCGGAAGAGTTCTGTCGAGGATCTTCGGTAAACAACCCATCGACATCGGAAAGAATCACCAACAGGTCGGCGTCCACCAAATGGGCCACCTGCCCAGCGAGGGCGTCGTTATCCCCAAAGCGGATTTCCTCGACGGAGACGGTATCATTTTCATTAATCACCGGGATGACCCCAAGTTGCATGAGGGTCGTGAGCGTGTAGCGGGCGTTCAAAAAGCGTTTTCGATCGGCGAGGTCTTGGTGGGTGAGCAAGACTTGCGCGACCTTTTGACCGTTCTCCTTAAAACACTTCTCATAGGCATGGATGAGGTGACTTTGCCCGGCGGCTGCCGCGGCTTGTTTCAAGGGAAGCGATTGAGGATAGGTTTTGAGCCCGAGTTTTTCTATGCCTGCAACAATGGCTCCTGAGGAGACGATGACCACCTCCCGGTTGCCAGCCTTGAGCTCGGCGATTTCCTTGGACAACCGTTCCAGTTGATCGATGCGGAGGCCCAGCTTTCGGGAGGCCACCAGGCTACTCCCGATTTTCACCACGATTCGTTTGGCGCTGGTTAGGAGGAGGTTTCGCACAGAGTCTCTTGGGTTCCTTTCTGCTTCCCGATATACACGATCAGCGACCCAATGCCTTCTCGGCTGACGGCTGAAATGGGGAAAAAGGGGAACCCCTGCTGTTGGCAATAGGCCTGGAGTCTAGCCAGGTTCTCCCCATTGCCTTTAATATCGAGTTTGGTCCCCACCACCGCAAAGGACCGTTGTTCAAGCAGGCTGTCAAAGGCGGCAAGTTCCTGTTGGAGGGTGGTAATACTGGCCACGGGATCAGGTGATCCCCATTCTGAGATGTCGATCAGATACAGCAAAAAGGCGGCCCGTTGAATATGCCGAAGGAATTGAATCCCAAGGCCTTTGCCTTTATGCGCCCCCTCAATCAGTCCAGGAATGTCAGCCATGACCAAACTGTGCAGGTCGTCCAAGGCCACAACGCCCAAATGGGGGCGAAGGGTGGTAAAAGGATACTCGGCGATTTCGGGGCGAGCGGCAGAGATGGAAGAAATCAGCGTGGATTTTCCGGCGTTCGGGAGGCCGACAAGGCCGACGTCCGCCAGCAGTTTGAGGTCGAGTCGCACACGCCGCTCCTGGCCCAGTTGGCCTCGCTGGGCGATGCGCGGCGCCCGGTGAACGGAGGTGGCGAAGCGGGCGTTACCCCAGCCCCCCATGCCGCCGCGCGCGGCAACCACGCTTCGGCCCTCGCTCGTCAGGTCGCCCAGAGGCTCTTCCTCCCCATCCTCCCCGATGATCGTGATCTGCGTGCCAACAGGGACTCTTAGCTCGAGGCCCTTGCCACTCCGACCCACCTTGTCCGATCCCTG
>JACZVJ010000139.1:4517-6410 GCA_022572725.1 Nitrospinota bacterium
TCGGGAAGCCGACTAACCCGACATCGGCCAGGAGTTTCAATTCCAAATTGAGGCAGAGGGCCTCGCCCAGGGAGCCGTGTTCGAACTGACGAGGGGCTCGGTTCGTGGAACTTTTGAATCGGAGGTTGCCCCGTCCACCTCGACCGCCGTGGGCGATAATGAAAGACTGCTCATCACGGGTAAGGTCTTCCATCACTTGACCCGTGGCCTCGTCTCGGATCACCGTGCCGACCGGTACGGTAATGACAATATTCGAACCTGTTCGGCCATGGCACTGTGATCCCTGACCTGGTCGTCCTGATGGGGCTTCGTAACGCCGTTGGTATCTGAAGTCCAGGAGGGTCGTAGCCCGTTTGGAGGCGGTAATGATGACGTGTCCTCCATGACCGCCATCGCCTCCGTCAGGACCTCCGAAAGGGACAAACTTTTCTCGGCGGAAGCTGCAGACTCCATCTCCACCATTTCCGGCTTTGACGAAGATCTTTGCCTGATCAATAAACATAGGGGCAAGCCCTTGGCCGGCGGGTGGAGGCGTGTCCTGGGGGAAGAAACAACGTAGGAAATCAGAGAGGCAACCGGAGCAGGGGGCGAACCAAGGAAGGCTTAAGCGGGTGGGTAGACACTCACCTTGCGTCGAGCCACGCTTCCTTCGAATTTCACCAAACCAATAATTTTGGCAAATAAGGTATGGTCTTTTCCCATACCCACATTGAACCCAGGGTGAAATTTGGTTCCGCGTTGACGCACGAGGATGTTGCCGGGAATGACAGACTCTCCGGCATAACGCTTGACGCCCAAATATTGGGGGTTGCTATCACGCCCGTTTCGTGTGGAACCCTGTCCCTTTTTATGTGCCATCCTTGTGTCTCCTCATTCCGAGCGAGTCTAGGTGGTAACGATTTCCTCCACCCGGATTTGGGTAAATTGCTGACGATGCCCTCGGGTTCGCCGATAATTCTTTCGACGTTTCTTTTTGAAGACCGTAATGGATCGAGTGCGTGCGTTTCTCAAGACTTTGACTTTGACATGAGCCTGTTCAATGACAGGCTGGCCAAAGATAGGCCCTTCGTCCCCGGAAATGAACCGGACTGGACGTAATTCCACGATGGCTCCCGGGTCAGCGTGAAGGGTCTCCACCTCAAGGACCGACCCAGGCTCAATTCGGTACTGTTTTCCACCGGTTTCGACAATCGCGTACATATGGCATTCTCTCCTTCTGAACCTTTAACCTGTATCATGGGAAATGAAAGGGTGTCAAGGTAGGGGAAACAGCCAAAATCCGCGATAGGTCTATGAAGAAAGGATTCTCGCGATCAGAGCCACTCACTGGAACTCAGATAGTCAGGTTCATCACGAATTTCCGGGTCAGTTCCAAATTCGGCCCCGCCTCTCCCTTGAAAAATACCAACCTGGATTCCCGCCTTCGCGGGAACGATTGGTGAATGGATGATGGGCAACAACGGAAAAACAGACCTCGTACGTTCGAAGCCGTGAACCGGCCAATGAGGTCATCGCCTTGGGCGCGGCTTCGCCATGGCACCAAATTCGACCTCGCTGGCGAGCACTGTCTGAGCGGAGCGAGTTGCGCAGCCTCCGGATTCGGCTTGGCGGCGAAGGGGACCCAAAGGGCCGCGGCAGTCTGGCCCCCCTCTTTGGTAAAGAGGGGTTGGGGGAGATTTAGGGGTCCTTTTGCCGAAACAAAAGGGCCTCGTCGCGCGGGGGCGAATCCCCCCCATATACAGGAAGGTGATCCCACCTAATGGCCTGGTGGTTCCTGAGCCGCGAATTGACAGTATGAGATGAATCCTTTACCGTCCTCCTTGCCATCGTTTCCCTAACCACACATCGAGAGTGTTATGCATAATGAATTTACAGCAATTATCGAACAAGATG
>JACZVJ010000140.1:0-3287 GCA_022572725.1 Nitrospinota bacterium
AAGAAGGAAATGCTGGAATACAACCAGGCCCATTTGGCCGATCTCGGTCCCCCCTCCCCGGCTGAATTTATTCTGGCCAAACCTGACGACCCTTCCCTCCCAAAGAACAGCGTAGACCTCATTTTCCTTTGCAACGTGTACCACCACCTCGACAACCCCACCGCGTATTTTTCAAAAGCCAAAGAAGCCTTAAAGGCAAACGGACGGGTGGCTATCATCGACTTCTACCACGATGACCGCTCAGGAAAATTAGGCTTCCCCAAACACCACCTGGTCCCCAGGGAACGAGTCATTGAACAAATGAATCAAGCCGGCTTGACCTTCCTCCGTGACCACACCTTCCTGCCTCGGCAATACTTCCTGGAATTTGTGGGTGCCTCATCCCCATAAAAAACCCTAGTCCGTTTGTTATTTCTTGCTGGACTGCTCACTTGTTATTTGGAGGATTTCCCACGCTCTGCAAGTTCCTTCTCAATTTCTTTTTCAACCTCTTCCAAAGGAAACGTGCCCTTGCCCCTTAATCGCTCATCTAAGAATTTCTGAAAAGTCGGGCTCCCCCGGAGCGCCTCAACTTCCTTTTCGAAATCGTCCGCCTCGGATATCAAAAATTCCTTTCCGTCAGGTGTCAGCACCAACACCGGTTCCTTCCGAGCGATATTGATCACTTCCTCTAAACCCAACTTTTCGTCCTCTAACTTGACCGTTTTCATATCCTCACCTCTTCTCCCCTGACAAACAGCACGTTACTAAGAAGTCCGTAGTTTGGGAAACAGCAAGACAATTGTTCCCCATAATGGTCATTCCCGTGAAAACGGGAATCCAGGGCTATTTTTGCTTTTCTGGATGCCCGCCTCCGCGGGCATGACGAATGGGTTGAGGACGGTGTCGTCTTAACTACGGACTCCTTAGTATGTTCTTTACGTCCAACGCCAACAATCGTTACCTTCCGTGATGCTTTATCCGCCTCATAAAAAACCCGATATTTGCCCGACCGCATTTCCCAAGAGGTGAAGGGGTTGTCCCGCAATTTTTTCCGGTTTTTGGTCTCAATCAAAGGGAGATTCGTCAGTTGAGCCCGAATCGCCGAAACGATAATTTTTCGCTCAAAAGCACTGTAATAATATAAATCAGCCCTTGCCTCCCATGTTAATTCGATTTGGTACTCCACGACTTAGAAAGGCTTCCAGCGAGACCAGCACCTCAAGCAAACGGCTTCATTCACATGCAGGATCATGCGGTCTCGGTCACTACCCCTCCTCAGGGTACCGTGAAACCTGGAAGAGAGCAATGGGTCTAAATCATAGCACTAACCCATTCCCCCCTCATTCAAAATCTGGTTCCTTTTCGGCTTGGCAATCCACCCTATCATCTCCACAAGCTTATAGACCGCTCCATGGTGCACGACGGCCATCCTTTCACAACAGCCTGCGGGCTAACCAGACCATTCCTGACTTTATCTGGCATCTCCAGGCCGGATAAAATAAAAGATGGCTCTTCGCGTAATCCTGTGGCTAATGTTTGGGTATTTCCGTTCATCCCCCCTTTGACAAAGGGCGGTATGAATGCATCTTGAAAATCCCCCTAGCCCCCCTTTTCCAAAGTGGGGGACCAGAACGAGTGTTAGACAATTTACCAGTTACCAGCCAATTCTACCCACTCCATTCCACGAAGACCCTAAAAAATGAACACCGATGGGTTCTGTGGCAGGAACACGGAGAGAAGCCGCACACCAGGGTTGGGACTGGCACTAAGGGAATTTCTGAGCATTGACACGCTCCCAATGAGGTCCTAGGCTTGTGGTCGGTAGTCAGAAGGAGGAGGAGAAAATGAATCAATCTCTACCGTTTTTGGGGAAACCTGTTGCCCCGTATCCCAACCACCAATGGAGACCCCCACATACAATACCCCTTGGCCAGCATCACGGCCATAGAGACCCTACCGGCCGTTGGAACAGACGCGTATGGATTCCAGTCATAGCAATCTGGTGGCTTGCGTCTATTGCACCCAGTGCAATGGGCATGGAAGGGCATACAGCTCCTGCTCTAGCAGAAACAAATGCGGCAACGGGACACCCGATCCCTGGTGCCTCTTTTCAGGTATTCGTGGACAAGGGGGAAGGTGCTGGAAAAGGCGTTAGAGTTGGAAAGACCCAAGCCGATGAGGCAGCAACGACCGTGGTAGAGGCGTTGACCTCAATGGTTCAAAATCGTACTCAATACCCAAGATTCGATGAAGCCCTGACCAAAGGGGTTCTGCAAAAAGTCGTCATTGAACCCAGAGTCTTCAACCGTGACGGCAAGGAATTTCGGTTTCTGGTCGCCAGAACCAAACACAAAGGACAGGTCAAACTGCTGATTAACGCATCAGAACTCGAGAAGGGGGGGTATATCAACCACCCTGAAAAACTCGTGCCTGTGTTGGCAAGAGAGTTTCAATGGGTGATCAGTAAAGCATCAACCGCCCCAAAACCTAAAAGGGCCTTGGTGAAAAGGGATCTCAAAAATGCCCCTATAAGGACGAACTCCGAAATCAGAAAAATGTCGGGGGAGGAGCGCGAACAGGCCCTCCTTGCACTGTTTACAACGTATGTAACAACAGTGGACGATTTTAAGAGTCTTCAGAATCAACCCTATTATGTAGGAGGAACAGACACGCTGACTCCGGGAGCCCAACCTGATTCAACGACAAAGTTTTACGATGTGAGAGTTCGGGAAGCGCTTCAACTCATTGTGCGTGATCCCTATTTTTGGGAACACACACCGAAAGCGGTCCGAAGCCTATTAAACGGAAAAGTATGGAATGTGACGTTTGCCAAAATAGATGCGAGGGATTGGGCAACCCGTACGCGTGTGGCCCCAAAAGATAAAGCCGTGACCGTGGGTGAAAAAGGCCTAACAATTCAACCCGCAAAGGTATTGGTGAATTATCACCGGACAGTTGAGCCGGAAGATCCTTTTTATTCGGAAACGCAAGGACTTCCCATGGGAGCACTATCCGCCGACCAACTTGCCCGCGTCATCGCCTGGGAGATTCAAAACCAGATCACGGAAAAATCGATGAGAGGACACGTGGCCCAAGACAAGGAATCCGCCCCTGAGTGAGGTTGTAAATTTCTTCCGTCACTCCACCAACTTTAACCCAGCTTCCGAAAAGGAAGAACAAGAAACAACTTCAGTCTTAACATTCTTCAATTTCACGTGGTCTTAAAAATACTCCAGACCCCTTTCTCACCCCTTTGGACTCGTAACAAAGGTCTATCTCTAGATAAGCCTCAGCCTCATTTATTT
>JACZVJ010000140.1:3297-6365 GCA_022572725.1 Nitrospinota bacterium
TACTCGGCGTAAAGTCGGCAAAGTGGTACGACCTTTTGGTTCTCATCCAGGCGAACCAAACCAGCCCCTTCGAGTCGGTTTACCATCGTGAGATCTTCGCAGCCTTTCCCGCTTATGACACTTTTCATTGCTCTAGCTACCTCCTTTTCTTCCTGGAACTCTAAAAGATAGCCATTCAGGTGGTCTCGAAAAACACCTCCCCCGGCGGTCTGTGCATCGAAGAGTTGGTCATGAGACTCTGGGTTGCGCATCAGTTGGTTAAGCATTAGATGCACGAGATAGGGACTTCCCCCGACGTAGTCCATAACCTTGTCAAGGGTATCGCGATCCAGTGTCAGTCCGTGGCGATGCGCAAACGTCTCAACCTCGTCGGGCGTGAAATTGCTTAGCCCTATCTTTAGTCCGATGTTGAAAGGTGATTCTTGGTAATTCTTGATGAAAAATCTCGGCTCGGACGTCGTACTCAGCAGCCATCGCACTTTTTTCCAACTAGGATCCAAGGCACCACGGTTGTAGAAGGCCCGCATTGACGCGAAAAACGAAGTTTTGATGGGAAAGTCATACAACCTGCCAATCTCATCCAAGCAGATCAATAGCGGTGTGTCGTCTTCGTTGAATACAAAACGATTCAGAAAACGAGTAAAATTGCGGTCGTAGCTACTGTCCGATTGCCAGTCTGCCAAGCTCCCTTCTTCTGCCGGAAGTTGTTCTGAAATACAAGCAGCAATTGCGCGCCAGATCGTACTAAGTGATTGGAAATCTTCGTTAGTTAGAGCCTGAAAATCAACTAATGTGACCCGAAGATGACCATTCGCATGACGTACATTGGCATAAACACGCATGATAAGCGATGTCCTACCGGCTTGCCGTGACCCATGGACAGTAACTACTGCACGGCTCCGGCGCACAGCCTCTAAAACCTCTCCATCGGCCTTTCGCAGAATGTAGAAACGGGAATCTATTTCCAACGCTCCACCCGGAATGATGTATTCTCCTGAATGGAGATGGGGCTGGGGTATAATTATAGATTCAGGCGGTAGGGTCGATGGTACTTGTGGCTCCGTCTTCGGCCGTGGTGGCCTACCTCGTCCAGGAGGATCACCGCGAATCCCACACTCAAGACGCCACAGGGCGTTATCATCATCAAGGCTAGGCCGAAAATCGACCCATGTAAAACGAAAGAGAAACGTAGGTAGCTCAGGTTGCCGTGGAGCTTGAGGCAACAATACGGGAATTACCCGAAAATCTGAATTTCGTACCTGTAGCTGTAGAGCCTCTTCGATTTCAGGCTGTTGCCAGGGGCCTTCTCCGCTTTTACCAACAAAAACGGCACAGGTGTTGGAAGATTTCAATCCGCGACCCAAGTTTTGCATCCAGGGCTCTCCAGGAATTAGGTACCATTGATCAAACCACGGTCGCAAATTCGCGTTGTCAGCGAGGTGAACAGCAATTTTCTCTACCGAATTACGGTCTTCGCTATTATAGCTGAGGAAAACTGCATAGGATTTGCTTGCCATCCGTGTCTCCTACGTCAATTTTGAAAGGCACTAGAAAGAAAAATACAATCTCAAAATTCAAGGTAGATATGTTCGCCAGTCATGGATTCCTAATTGACATTGTTAAAACATACTTTCTAACGGGCCCGCGAGCTGACCGGCATCCCGCGCGGAGCTAGCCTGGCGGGACGGAAGGACCTAAAGGCCATGAGTGAAAAACGACCCTGGCACATGGGATGAAGAGCCGTGTCCCGGCAGGCGTTGCGAGCACGGGGCACAAGCCGCGGAGCGGTGTCCGCTCCAGCGAGGTGATAGCTGCCGTTGCGTGCCGGCGGAACCTCGCGACAGCTCGCGGGCCCGATAGCGCGCCGCGCAGCGCCGCGCTATCGCTACGCATGACGCGCGCGGTTTACCGCGTCGCCGTCGATGCGTTTGTTAGGCGCTCACGAAGTTCGTCGATGGAGAACGGCGGTTTGCGCTTATGTAACATCGCATGGCAGTTTGGACACACTGGTCGAAGATCCTGCTCCGGGTCTATTACGTACTGGCGCCTGATACTTGAAACTTCAACCAAGTGGTGGACGTGAATGAAGCCTTGTCCTATCTCTCCGTACACTTCCTCAAATTTTAACTCACAGACGACGCACTCGTACCCAAACTTGTCCAGGCACTTGCGTCGCGCATCGGGGTTGCGCTCGTAGGCGTTTACAGTCACCTGCTTCCGCGCGCCTTCTACAAGGCAAACTTCGGGATCGACTTCGTCTGGATACACAGGAACCTCATCTAGCGCCCGAACAGTTTTCACAAGTAGCGCTCGCAGCGTGACCTGGCGCCCCTTACCCAGGGAATCGTAGTAGTCAAGGTGCTTCCGAAGTGCGGTTAGTGCAGTTCGAAGCGCTTCTTCGCCAAAGTCGACGCGAATGTGTTGAAGGTAGTGGTTCGTAGCATAGTAGTTGAGGGTGCGGTGGTATTCCTCTCCTTTCAACATGTGCCGGAGATTGTTGATAAAGTCCGAAGCTGACCCTCTATTCATACCCACCCGGGAGGCGAGGTCAGCAATGCCAGCTTCCCGTTGAACAGTACCGTGATACACCTCGCGCGCTACCAGGTACGCTTCTCGTGACATATCCTTGGCGATTCGCATTGGCAGTGCTCGGTTCAATACGCCTAACGCGCAGCATCAGCTGCGGCGCGAAGCGCCATCTGAGCTGCATGCTGCTGTTAGGCCGCCTATCGGTTCTCCGATTGCTTCTTGATCGCCTTGGCCAGTTCCGTCTGGTTCCAGGGAACGATGGGTACATTGTTATCGATTATGGCCTTGGGTAACCGGCTCGGCGCATTGTCACCCTTGTGCATCGCGACGACCCCTTTCCCCATTGCAATGCTTTCCCGGATTTCCCAATCAACCCATTTGCTGTTGGCTGTCTTGTCTGAGACATAAACAACGGTGACGGAGCACTGCCGTATCCGCTCTCGGATGCCCCGTTTGATGTAGTCGGCCTCCCTGCTGTCGAACGGCTTTCTCAACGACCAGTCGTTGAATTCAATGTCCGAGTTGTCGTTCTTTGCCTG
>JACZVJ010000141.1 GCA_022572725.1 Nitrospinota bacterium
ATAATGGGGTCTTTAAGGGGAAGAGGATACCGGAATGGCGGAAGGGTGCAAGGGGGGAGGGAAATTCAGCCCATGAGCCAGGAGCGGAGACACGGCGGGGGCAAGCAGGGACGGGCCTCCGCCAACAGCTCACCTGACAGTTGCGGGAGGCATTCCCTGATTGGCGTGATTGACCCCCCGCTGTTTCTTTGGTACTTTTCTGTCCAATGAAAAAGGCCCTTTAAAATTCCTATTCCCTCACAAGCCTTTAACATTCTAACGGCTTCTTCAAATCGAGTGCTCAAACTCTCTTCCAAATGGGTCAGAGCCCTGGCCTCCAACCGAATGACTCGACGAAGTTCTTCCAGAATATCCACGTATCTATCCTCTCACATGCCTACTGAAAATCAGATTGGGCATAAAGCAAGCTATTGCGTGCAAGTCATACTACTGGTTGGGGAAAATCCGATGAAAACATTAATTCAGAACGCTAAAACCCAATGTTCCACCTAGGGAAAATTTAGGGCCTGCACGCAGAATGAGGGAACTGTTTTACCCGCTTTGGAAATGGAACTTCTCCGTTAAAGAGTGTCCTTGGGAAAGATGGTAATGATTACACCAATTCGATACTTTGGCCAAGTCTAGCAAGGGGAATGAGACTTTGGTCCGCAGTGAGAAAACTGCTCGCCAAACCCTTTGCGTCCTCTGCCTAATGTAAGGCAAAAAAAGGGACAATGTACTGACAACGGCCCCTCCACCATCTATGAGAACACCACGACTTTCCCAAAAAACCACTCAACAGATTAAGCAAATCTATCAGGCTCTCGATTACGAAGCCCTCGGACCAATTTATTGTGACGAAGGCGGAGACGCGTTTTGGGAAGATCGCCGAGAGCCATGCCAGAAAATGGGGATCACGATTGGGAAAGTTCTCAAAGCCCGGTTACCACCCCAGGGACGGAGTTTGTACGTAGGCGCAGGGGTTCCAGAAATTCCTGTTTTGCTCATGGAACGCCTGGAATTGAATCGCACGGTGTGCCCCTATAATCTTCGGCAAGCCGAGGTGGATATTCTGAACCAAGCTGGGGAGGGAAGCGGCCTATCCTTTTGCTATGGTTCAGCAGAAACCGTAACCGGCATGTTTGATCATCTTTGGATCGTCAGCGTCTTGAATGACCCGGAAGAATTTCCCAATCTGTCGGTCCTTTTTTCCTACGGCCGTGCGGACCCTCTGGCATTCGACACAGCAGCCTTTTCACACGAACGGGAGGCGGGAATTCTATTATTCGCGAATTGCATGGCCAAACTGACCACGCCAGGATTGCTCACAATCTCGGTGGAAGAAATTCCCTGGATCGTGAATTGGTGTGAAACCCACAAACACTCATACCACATTGACCCCAAAACCTATCCTACGGCTCTCGTGGGGGATCCTGTGTGTTTTATCCGAATCGAGTAAACTTGGATAACTAAACGAATTCCCTCGTCATACCCAGCGTGAACCACCACAGGAGCAACCATTGAACGTACCCATACCCGTGGGACTCATTGGCCTTGGACGGCACGGAAGTCGGTATCTCCAGCATCTTGTCAAAGACCAAACCGGCGGAAAACTTGTCGCATTCCCATTAACCTAACAAGGAGAAGTACGGTATGAGTACGGGTACAGTCAAGTGGTTCAATTCAAGCAAAGGTTACGGTTTCATCACTCCAGACGATGGAGGGAAAGATCTGTTCATGCACCATTCTGAGGTCAAGACCTCGGGTGTACCAACGCTCGAGGAAGGCCAGAAAGTAGAATACGACGTCGGAGAGGGCCAGAAAGGCCCGTGTGCAAAAAACGTTGTGCCAAATTGATTGTATTACTCACAGGAGTCATTCAAGAAGGCAGGTTGTTGATTTGCCGACTCGACTGGGCAATGAGCACATCAAAGCCTTGTCGGGCAAATTGCAAAGAATGACGTGATGTACAATTGGATTGAACTATACCAGTGAATTCACTGATAAGTGGTTTTCTCTGGCACACTGTCCTCACGGTGGCGGCCCCGTGACGAGCATCGCCACCGATGAAGAGGGGCGATCCTGCAGAAGGAGAACATCATGAAGTTCACCATGCCGCGGCGTGACAATAAACACAAAAAGCAGCGCGTCAGACACAAGACAAAAATCCGCTGGCAGCAATTGGGATTCACGGACCCAGCAGAAAAGCACTCATTGGCTTCAATGGTAACGATCCGGCGTCAAGCTGTGATGATGTCGAGCACGGGACTGGAAAAAGCTGTGCGTGCCTCGGCCACCAGCCTCAAGCGCGATGCCCCTCACCAACGACCCCAGCCGAAGATCCCGCGGTGATCGCCAAGATCCTCGCCCATCTGGCCTTGCCCACCCGTGACCCGATTCCATCCCTGAGCGGCCACTCCCCCCGAATCAGCAACCTCCCTCACTTCCCCCTCGGTGTCCATTCCCGGGCCAGGCGTTGGGCTTGGGCGATTTGAGCGGGAGTCATTTCTTTCTCCAATACTTCAAGCCCCTTGGCAGCTTTCTCAAGCCCTTGATCCGCCGCCAGGCGATACCATTTCGCCGCTTCGGCATAATCCTGCGGCACGCCCTTGCCTTTTTCGTACATGCTCCCCAGGTTGAACTGGGCCTCCTTATCCCATTCGTCCGCCGCCAGGCGATACCACTTCACCGCCTCCGCATAATCCTGCGGCACGCCTTGCCCCTTGCGGTACATCCACCCCAGGTTGGACTGTGCCCATGCATCTCCCTGGTCCGCCGCCAGGCGATACCACTTCATCGCTTCGGTATAATCCTGGGGCACCCCTTTACCCTCAGCGTACAACTCCCCCAGGTGGTTCTGGGCACCCCCATGCCCCTGCTCCGCCAACGGTAGAAATTTCTTTAAGGCAGTTTCGTAATCCCCACGCTCGTAGGCATCCACCCCTTCCTGAAAGCCAGCCAAGACTGGGGTGGCCAGCATGAGAGCCAACCCGAATACAAAGGAAAGGCCGAGCCACGGTTTGGTCATAAGAGGGGAATAGGATACAAGAATGGAGGGATTACGCAATGGGGGAAGGCAGGCCAACGTGTTCCGAACGCTCGGGATAACCTCAGGGCGACCGCAGGGAGCCTGTCAGGTTCAGCCCTTTGTTAGGTCGGGACTCGCAGGTTTCCGTCCCCCGGGGCCCCTTCTCTCGTTGCTCGACTTCCCCGAGTACGAGATAGGCAAGGGCGATGGTTTTCAGTTCGATAATCGGGTCCCTGTAATAGTGATCCAAACCAATGTCTGTCACCACAACGCCACCGGGTACGAGTTCATCCACAAGCAGCGTCAACCCGTCATTAGGCCCTAGCGGACGAAGCGTTTCGTACCGACCCCGAACCGATTTTCCAATTTGGCCGGAAAGCGGCACGCCGACATACTGCAATGTCAAAATGTGTCGGGGCAGCCGAAGATGGTCGAACACGGGACGTCGTACCGTGGTGCTCAAGTTCCTGATAATGCTCGGGCGAAGGCCTTGGATTCGCAGTATTATTTCTGCGAACCAACGCCTTGGCCACCGGAGGGCATGGTCTGCATAGGGACTACCCCTGAGGAGCCCGCCCACACTGATCCAGGCTTTCACGTATGCAGAGTCTTCCAGCGACAGACGGTCGCCCAGAGCCAGGGCGACCTCCGGCCCTCCCTTGCTTGTGCTCACGAGAATGACCTTTTGCCCTTGACCGGCGAACTGACGTACGGAGTCAGCAACTATGTCGGCATTCTTTTCAACAGTTCCTAATTCGTCCGTTTCGATGAGCGTCGTTCGGAACCCCCGCTGTCTCAAGATCTCTCGCTGGCGCGCGAAGTCCGCCCCGGTCGTCGGATCCTTCTTGTACGCGTAGCCCGGCACGAAGACCACCAGATAGGAACTGTGGCCCTTTGGGGGCGTCGGGTCGCCGGCTGGATCTGTAAGTGTCTTCAAAATTGCGTGGAAGGCGTCTTGAGCTCGCTTGTTGTTGGGTCTTTCATACAAGGCCGAAGCGAAGTAGATTGCGGCGAAATCGATGGATAGCCGCTGAGACAATTGTTTCAGAGATTCTCGGTCGTATGGGTCCGGCTTCACCTCCCGGAGGCTGCTGTCGATCACTTGAGCGTGAGCACTATCAGAACCATCGCCGCGAAGATGATGCTCTACGTAGAAGCGGGCCAATTCACTGTCCACGGTTGTTGAGAGCGATTGTCCGGCGACAGTGCCCGCAGCGGGGAATCTCGATGCGGCAAAGCAGCCGGCAGAGAAGGCGATAATCAAAGCGAAAAGAACGGGTCGGCTACGCATAGTCCACATCGCGAGACGCAAAATTCGGTTGAGATCCCTCATGCGCTTCTTCCCAGCGACCTAACTAGAAATAGACTGCCCACATGCCGTGTTCATTGACGGCATGAGGCTCTTTCCTGGCTTGATAAACCCTGTACCTCAAAGGTGACAAGCTTATACCCCATTTCATCCCTTCCGGTCCTCACATCACCTCGCCTAAAAACCGCTCCGCGACTACTTTCACTTCGTCAATCAGCTACTGGCCGTTAATCCGTCGAAGTGTGTATCGTTCCCGTTGGACTTGATCGCCAATGGTGGTGGAGAGATACACCTTCAGTGTGACGACGGCTCGATTGCCGGTGACCTCTTCTGACAGGACTTGGCCATCCAGGTATTCAAGGCCCAAATTCGCCAGGATGGCTTGACGGTTGCGCACCCACGATTCGGGGGAAAGCCCGTCTCGCAGGTTGGCGGTCGTGAGCGTGACGGCAGTGTTGAGGTCTTTCGGGTAGACCGTGATCCAGTGCTGGACGACTTGGGAAGGTGAACTTTCTGAACCAACGGCATTGAGGAAAGGTGGGAAGAATAAAACCGCAAAGCAAATGAGAACAAGACCTGCCACTGCTTTCAGGCTTAGCATGGCTCTCCTGTAGCAGCACCCTACCTCACTTCCCCTTCGGTTTCCATTCCCTGGCCAATCGTTGGGCTTCGGCAAGCTGAGCGGGGGTCGTGCGTTCCTCTAGAACTGTCTAGGTCTCATTAGGCGAATGGTAAAACTGCGGAGTCACAAAAAATTAGACTACAAAATTTTGACTAAAGCCAGGTTTGGGCTACCGAGGGCATAAAAATAAAAAAGATGCTTCATGAAATTGATACTATGCGAAAGCTGTGAGAAAATCATTAAAACTTGCAATATGGTCAGTAGTCTCAAACCTTTCCTTCACTCTTTTATAATATGAATGGTGCAAAAGAACACTTGGATTACTTTTCGTATATGCCAGATTTCTATACTTCTCGTTAAAAAGACATCGCAGGTATTTTACAGAAAACTGTGAACGGTTTAACTCTTTCTCAGGCCATCCAGGAAGTTGTTCTGGGTCATTCTCCAGAACATTGTAAATGGCCTGATATGCACGGACACAATCCGTTGTTGGATTCCTTGGAAAGATTTTCTTATTTCCTAATGCCCAAGTTTCAAGACAGAAGTTTTGAACTATCACCCGGTATTCAATTTTTGTTTGAAGTCCTTCAATAAAGCCAATTATCTCTTGCCTCTTCTCCTCATAGGCCATATCCTCCGCGTCTATAGCAATAACTAGTCGATCAAAGTTATTGTCATTGGCAACATCATATACTCCATTTTCAATAACGTCGAAATAATGTGGATATCCTTCTCCTGAAATAATAAAAATATTATTATTCGTTACTTGGTCAATACCGTCAACAACACTAAGCGAAGGATTTACTAGCGGCACCCAATGAGCATAGACCCTTTTTTCACCACGTCCTTCAACGACCAAATAAACGTTCATTAAATCCTTTTACAAGACCCCTTCACTATAAAAAGGATCATTTAAAAGTTGGATGAATGCTTTCTGTTTTGATTTTCCAAAACGCTCTTCAAATTCACTACCAGGTTTTACATAAACATCGGAGCCTCTTCGGTTGAATACTCGCCAATATCGCATGGGCATTTTGTTGATGAGATAAGGATGGTGGGTCGTAATAAGGTATTGATTTTCTCCCCCATGATCTATGAGGAACTCTGGAAGGAAATCAATCGCATTTATTCCTAAGGAATTCTCGTACTCGTCGATCAGGTATATAGACCCTTCAGGAAGAGAGAGAATATCAGTAATAATTAGAAGTACTTTTTGCATGCCAGATGAGAGTTCCTTCAAAGGAATAGGTGGTTTAACACCTTTTTCCCTCACCTTAAAAAACGGCATAATTCCTTCAGGCAACCCTTCCAATGGAGAATTTTCCATTATTCCCACCAACGCTCCCTTAACGGTCGGGAAAATTTTTTTAAAGAACTTCATTGCCAACTC
>JACZVJ010000050.1 GCA_022572725.1 Nitrospinota bacterium
GTATAATCAAAGTCAACCGACAGCACCATGAACGTGCAAAATTTCATGCAGGCCGTGGGTCACAGTTTCCTATTTTTAGGATAGCTTAAAATTCCACCTGTGAGATTATAAACTTTCTTATATCCATGTTGGAGGAGAATTCTGGAGGCAAGATACCCTCGCAATCCCATCCGGCAATACACCACAGTCTCCAATTCAGGATCCAATTCTTGGAGATGGTCTCGGAGCTCATCAATGGGAACAAGCCGGGACTCGGACAAATGTTCCTGCTCGTACTCGCCTGGGGATGCCCTGCCCCCTCAAACTAGGCCATTTGGAGGTTTACACCCACGCGAGAATCAGAGGGGTGCTGGTATAATCCGCCCGAACTGATTATTATGAGCGGCCCCAAGGAAAAAATCTTCTATAATGGACGGTCCACTTTCGAGAACCAGGTGGCCATGCATAAGACTTTATGGCTTGTCACCCAACGGATTTTTATTGCCTCCGCTATCCTCACATACTTTTCTGCCTGCGGCGGGACTCCCATATTTTCCAGGCCGGTGTATGAAGATCCGGCAGTATTTGTCCGCCTCGACAGCCCTTTGATAAAACGACACAGTGTTGGGTCGCCCAATAACCATCCAGCCAATTTTGCGGTCTCCGACATTCACACGCTTCTCCGGTCAGTGCAGGTGAAACAAGAAATCGGATTGCTGAATTACTATGTGTTACGACAGGACCCGGCACCTCAACCAGTCTTTGGAGAAGAGGAAATCAGGCTCCTGGCTCCTTATGTAAAAGCGGCTCTTGCAAAGGCCCAACCGGAGGAAACCGTGGCGTTTTTTCTCAATCGCCCGGGAGAACACGGCATCCCACGCATCACATCCGGCGGGCTCCTGGTTCATGGCCGGCAATTTGCCTTGATGTTGGCTAACTTTCGCACGCCGATGACCGTGGAAGGCACAAGAGAGAGGGCACGTGAGCATCCACTGAGAACACCCACCGAACCCGGTTTCCACTTTGTGGCTGGTCCACATCAGACTATTCTCAAGACAAGCAACAAGCCGCTATTGCTTCCGGAGCCTACTTCTGCACCTGCTCTGTTGATCAACCACTCCGCCCTTCTTGGAGACTCACAACATTCCGGGACGAGTTTGGAAACTCTTCCCTCGCCGGATGTGGCCCCCCTTGCGCCTTCGCTTGAACACAAGCTTCGTCAGCTCAAAGCCTGGCATGAGGAAGGACTGATCAGTGAGCAAGAATATCAGAAGAAGCGGGGGGAGATTCTGAACTCGTTTTAAATGAGATGGTGAGAGTCGGGGCGGGGTCTTTTGGCCCCACCCAGACATGTTACGCCCTCAGAGCCCTATCACAAACCCCAGCATATACCGCTCTTCGCTGAAGGTGGCACTGGAATTTGGGCCAGGGAATGCAAAGACTCCCAACCCTTCCCCACTGACTTTGTCAAATTCAGCAATGAGACGGACATTGGGGTACAACAAGTATGAGGCATTCACCGAAACCTGGGTCCCATTTGCCGTTGTGGGATTGTTGGGACTGCCCGCCACAAAAGCCGTATCCTGCAGTTCAAAACGCCCCTCTAGAAACAATTTCTCTGGCAGAACTTCGAGGAAGGCATCAACCAAATAGTTTCGACGTTGTTGTCTGTTAACTCCGCCGATATCCCAGTTATGGAAATATCCCAGAATCAATTCAACCGGCCCATAAAGAAGATCCAGAGTTGCCTCCAACTGCTCCCGGTTCCGGCCATCAATGACAGGTGAAGGGTTATCGGAATTGGACTTGGTATTGATGTAGCGGAACCCCAGGGTTTGATCAGCAATCGTGTAGGTGGTCCAACCATAAAATCCCTGAAGTCGATTCTCGAGGTTCACGGCGGGAGTACTAACGCCGGATGATCGTTCATCATTCACGATCCCTCCGGCATACCGCAATCGCCTCCATGCCCCATTCAGTTCCACGCCTGTGACGTTGAAGGTGATGGGGGAGAGATATCTCTGGAATGTCAACCGCCGTTTTTGGGAAAGATAAAAATTCTCGTTCAGCATAATCCCTGCACGGAGATTGAGAACCGCATCCGGCACCAGATCGCTGAACTGAACCCAGGCTTGATCAACCGTAAATTCCTCACCATCGGCCACTTCCTGTTCGAACTCAACAAAGTACCCGATTTTGGGGGCTGCTGTTCCTGCAATCATCAGCTCCACTTCTTCCAGTTCAAATCGACTTCGTGAACGAATTCGAGCCTCTGTCACCGGATCATCCCGATGACTTATTCGCAATCGGCCGACCATGATCCCTGAAATCGGAAAGGTGTTCTGATCCCAAATAAATTTCCCATCATCACCAGGAAGCCGAAACCCACGCTGTTTAAACTCCTTTCCAAAGTCATTCAGCCTGGGGAAGCCCCGATGGCATGCGGAACAGGGCAGTTGGTGCTCTCGTGCAAAAGATGGGATGGCCGACACCTCTTGGGATGGACCCATTAGGATCGAGCCCCCGACAATACCAGCCATCACCATGGCAATTAGGAGTCTTTTTTTCATGGCACACCTCCAGGTTTTCCTCAACACCATCGGCATGAAACCAAGTTCAAGCTCCCGAGTTTTTGAAAAAGCAAGAACGCTGCCACTTCATTTTTGACTTAGGGATGCACAAAAACCCTTTAAGTTTTAGAGAGATTTGTCGAACGGAAAAGAATTCAATTAGGCGGAAGATGCAAAGAGGGGAATAATGCTGCATTGGAAGGTTAGCCATTGGTCCGGATTTCCACACTCCGGCAAGGTGGCACGGACAAGTTGTCATGATCACTTTCCTTTGTGTGCAAAAGTGTGGAGGTATGCGATCACCTGCCAGCGTTCCTCTTCAGTGAGGTGTGTCTTCCATCCAGGCATGATGGTCTGGGGCTTCCCTTCTGAAATTCGCCAGAACCACTGAGCATCAGAGCCTTGAGTGCACTTCTCCGAAGGGTCGGAAAAATCCGGCGCTCCACGGCCAATTTGCGTAGGCTTGCCGTCCTCGCCATGACACATGACACACTTCACGCTTGGGTTCGCTTCGCCTTCATAAATGGCTTTCCCAGCGGAGAGCACCTTTGGATCCTCTTTCCATCCCACCGGCATGGCCTTATCTTGATAGTCGGCAGGAACTAACTCGCAGGCTCCGGTAACATCCTGGTTCCGGAACAGAAGGAGCCCCCATAAAATCACCAGGGCGAGGAATACCAACCAACCTCTTCCCACTACATTCGTTTTGATGCCCGCGTTATTCATAAAAATCCCTCACACGGTGAATGGTGGAAGACATTCTTCTACTCCCACCAAAAACCCTAAAGATCTGAGAAGTGGCTCCCCCTCGGGGAAGAAGGTTTTAAAAGAGCGGGGGAGGAGCCCCGCCAAATTGTGAGGCCTTTGGGGCACTCAAGCCCTGCCCCAGGATCCGCCAGTTGCCCTGCTCATAAATCAGGTAGTGGAAATTCCCAAGCCAGCTAGCGAGGTTCACGCGGAGGTTGCTCTCGTTGGATGTTGCCCAGAGGGATCCCGTACACGTGACCTCGGCGGTTGGACGCTTTCCGGGTTGCACCACTATTCGCGAAAAGGAATGGGAGGTCGAGATGCGATGATACTGTGCAAAGAAATCTTTCCATGTCGTTCGCATATCGTCTTTTGTCAAACCCCCGAAACGATAGTCTTGGGAATATAACTCCATCAGCGCCTCCAAGTTCCCGTTGTTGATGGCTTCCTCAGCCTGGTTGAAGGCCGCCTGGATTTCACGCACGGTCATGCCATCCACTTGGATGTCTGCCCCCCGGCCGAGTCGAAGCTTCGCCCATGCCGGAGGGCCGAAGCTCTGGACCCACAGAGCAATCCCAACCAGCAGTCCGACTACAACCAGTGTGTTTCTCGTCTTCATGGTGACGCTCCTTTCCCCGCGGCAGTTTAGCACGCTACCGGTTCCACGGTGAAGACCGGGCACGAATGGTTTTTGCATAGTGCGTCAACACGGACGAACCAATGCCTCTCTGCCAAGCTCCATCGTAGAACTTACTGAACGTATCCTACTTATTGTTTATTCAAGAATGATGCCACTCACCTGACGGCGCCATTGCGTGTGCACTGTAGTGCACCCAATTTTCCAAGCAAGGGAAGGTGAAGCGGTTAAGGCAAAGAGATGGGGCCGGCCTTGAAAACCCTTTTCAGACCGCCATGTCATTCGATTGGGCAGTGAGCTTGGGGTAAGGGAAGAATGAACGAACGTGGAGCCTGACTTGAACGGGAGGGAGGGACGGGGCTAACGAATTACCTTAAGAGTGTTAGGGAGCATTAACTTCCCTAGCGCGAAGGATCATAGGCAGGCAGAGCAATAGTAAATGTAGCTCCTTTCCCCAATTCACTTTTTACAAAAATGGTCCCGTCATGTTCCTGAATAATCCCGTGTGTCACGGTAAGGCCAAGACCGGTCCCTTCTCCCACTTCTTTGGTCGTGAAAAACGGCGTAAACAATTTGAGAATGTTCTCTTTAGGAATCCCGCACCCGGTATCAGTCACCGAGAGCGTAACCTGGCTGCCCTTTGATTCGAGGCTCACCCTGAGTGTACCCCCATTCGGCATTGCCTGAATGGCATTCATAACTAGATTGAGCATCACCTGGCCCATCTGATCCCGATCCGCCCATACCTTGTGGACTCCTGATTCCAGGTTGGTTTTAAGTCGGATCCGCCGCCTTTCCAATTGGTCCTCAACAACTTCAAGAATTTCACGGACCACGACTGCCCAATCAAGTGGGCGCCGTTCAACGGGACGTTGTCTGGCAAAACTCAAGAGTTGGTTCATGATTTTGGTGATTCGCTCAACCTGGGCCACGATGGTCGCCAATCCCTTCTTGGTGACTTCTTCGGAGGATTTGCGCATGAGATATTCTGCCCGCCCGAGGATGACATTCATGGGCGTCCCGATTTCATGTGCCATGCCAGACGCCAAGGTGCCCATTTCCGCCAACCGCTCGGTTTGCCGGAGTTGGAATTCAAGCCGATTGCGTTCAGAAGTATCCCGAAGAATCACCGTGAACATTTTCTTGCCACCGCTCCCGACTTTCGAGATAGAGGCCTCAATGGGGAATTCCTCACCGTTGGCGCGGATCCCAGAGATAGCCCCTAAGACACCCATCCGGCGATTGGTCGCATCGGTCTCCCCAAAGGCCCGAACATGCTCTCGGTGGGCATCCCGAAATCGTTTCGGAATAAACCGGTCGATCGATTGGCCAATGACTTCAACAGGGGAGCACCCAAACATTTTTTCCGCTGCCTCGTTAAACAGAACAATCCGACCGGCTTCATCCATGGTGATAATGGCATCCATCGCCGAATGAACAATCCCGACCAACTGCCGCTCAGTGGCTTGCAAACTTGTCTGTGTCTCCCGGTGCCGAATTTCACCAGCACGGAGGTTGGTAATCTCTCTCCGTAAATGTTCCACCTTCCTGGTAAGTTGCGCTTTAGTGGGTTCCCGAGCCATGATCTGAATTCTCGTCGCCTACAGGTGATTGACTTCACTCGTTTCTTTTTTCACCCATATCCCCTAACTTCCGGTACAGAGTCTTTCGATCGATTCCAAGCACTTGGGCAGCCTGATACTTGTTCCCCCCCGTTTTTTCGAGAACTCTTTGAATATAGACCTGCTCCAGTTCATTCAAGGGAAGCAATCGTTCGACTGATTCCTCAATAATCTGATGGTCTCCACGGACTTCACGAATCGCTTGGGGCAGTTCTTCAGGTGTGACCCAATCACCTTGGGCCAGGAGGACCGCTCGCTCGATGACATTCTCCAACTCTCGAACATTTCCAGGCCAAGAGTAGTCAATTAACAGGCCGAGGGCCGATTCCCTGATCCCCTTGAAATGTTTTTCTCTTGCAGCCGCAGATTTTTGAAGGAGCATCTCACACAACAAAGGGATATCCTCTTTCCGTTCACGTAACGGGGGGAGACAAATTTCCAGGACATTCAACCGGTAAAATAAATCCTCCCGAAACCGCTTGGCTTTGACTTCCTCCACCAGCACCACATTGGTCGCTGCAATGATGCGAGCATCCACGGATATTGAACGGGTGGCGCCTACCCGCCGAATTTCGTGCTCTTGCACAGCCCGCAGTAACTTGGCCTGAAGCATCATGGGCATTTCACTGATTTCATCCAGAAACAGGGTGCCCTTCTGGGCTTCCTCAAACAGGCCACGTTTGTCCGATTTCGCATCAGTAAACGCCCCTTTGACGTGGCCAAACAGTTCACTCTCCAACAACGTTTCGGGAATCGCTGCACAGTTTACCGGGATAAACGGGGCTTCTCGACGGCCACTGTTGAAATGGAGCGCCTTGGCCACTAATTCCTTCCCCGTCCCGCTTTCTCCAGTAATCAAAATATTCACCTTGGAATCAGCGACCCGACGAATCAGGTCAAACACCGCTCGCATGGGTTTGCTTTTGCCCAGTATTTGATCAAAGGCATACTCCCGGTGAATCTGGAGCCGTAACCGTGCCACCTCACGTCTAAGGGCAGCTTCCCGCGCGGCCTTTTCGACCGTCACCAGCAATTCGTCCGTTTTGATGGGCTTGGTCAAATAATCAAACGCCCCTTGCTTCATGGCCTCGACCGCAGTTTCAACCGTACCGAACCCCGTCATCATAATGATATTGCACCCAGGAAATTGCCGAACGATTTGATGCAGCAACTCCATGCCCCCCAACCCTTTCATACGAAGATCCGTCAGAACGACCAAAGACTCATCACCCCCGAGTCGATCGAGTGCTTCTTGACCATGGTGGGCAAGAGTCACGGTATAGTTGTTGTCCTCCAGGACATCTTTTAAGAGGTCCCGCATTTCGGGGTCGTCATCAACAACCAAAATTGAATAGTCTTCCGGTGACATGATCTACTTAGCCTCGAGGGGTGAAGATGTTTATGATAAATGGGACAAACTGCTACACCTGTTGATGACTGGATTGTAGCAAAATGCCCCTTCCCCATCCATATTTTGGAGGGCTCGTTGGCTCACTCCTTTGAGAAAGCTTCCTTATTTCGGTGAGGTCTTCCCCGGTCAAGGTAATGGCATTGCCCTTGCTATCTTCCCTACTGCAAGGCTCAATCGCGCTCTTCATGAAATGAAGGAGAACAAGAAGCGTCACCATGCGAATCCTCCTCGCAATAGATGGATCTCCTCAATCAACCCATACTGTCCAAGCCCTTGCACATTTCACGCCTTGCGAAGAGGTCAGGCTGGTTCATGCCCTTGCTTTGCCCGATTTGGACCTTCCCATGATTACCCCCGAGATGCGAGAAAACTTATTAAAAGAAATTGAAGGGCCACTCCGAAAGGAAGGAGAAGAGTTACTGGACCGAACTGCGGCTTCTCTGCCGGTGGATAGTGGCCCCATCTCCCGCGTCCACGAAATTGGATTCCCTTCCCATGTCATCTTGGAGACGGCTCAATCCGCCCATTCAGATCTGATCATCCTCGGGGCTCGGGGATGCGGTCCAATAAAGGAACTCGTATTAGGCAGTGTTTCGCACCGGGTATTGCTCCATGCTCCGTGTTCCACCTTGGTGGTCAAATCTCCGTTCCCCACTCTTCGGCACATCCTGGTTACCGTGGAAGGCCAAGAAGATGCCACCAAGATCCTTCGGGCCCTTCTTTCAATGCCTTTCCGGGAACCGGTTAAAATGACCGTGTTGACCGTCTGGCCCCACCCCCGGGTGCCTTGGCTCATTACCCTGGGTCAGAGCCAATTACTGGAGGAAAAGGCTTTAGAAAATGCGCAAGAGATGGTGGATCAGATCGCAGGCCAATTCGGGGCGAAGTACCAAAGCTCCGGCATGGTGGGGATGGGGGACCCGGCCTATGTCATCCTGGAACAAGAGCGAATCCTAAACCCCGATCTCATCGTGGTGGGGTCTCATGGGAGGAAGGGAATTTCCCGCTTCCTGTTGGGGAGTGTGTCCCATACCCTGGTGCATCAGGCCAGGTGCCCGGTTTTGGTGGTTCGATGAGAACAGATGCCCCCCAAGATCCCATCGAACACCATCCGTGCCTTCCCTTATCCTACAGGCGGGCGGATCAAGACACCGATTTTCTCTCCCGCGATGAGTTGCGAGCCCTCCGGCTCCAACTCGAATGGTTGAAACCAGACCTCATCCAACAGGATGAAGGAATTCATTCCACGATCGTGGTCTTTGGCAGCTCACGACTAGTTGAACCGGGCCAAGCCCGTACCCAAATGGCAGTGGAGGAGGCTGATTTAAAGACGCGCCCTCATGATCCAGAGCAGCAACAGCGGGTGCGCATCGCTCGAAGGCGACAAGCGATGGCCCATTATTATGATGAAGCGAGAGAGTTCAGTCGCTTAGTGTCCTCAACCTGCCATGTCGAGGGACGATGTGAATATGTGGTAGTCACTGGGGGAGGGCCAGGCATTATGGAAGCTGCGAATCGGGGTGCCCATGATGTCGGGGCCAAATCCATCGGTTTGAATATTTCTCTTCCCCATGAGCAGCAACCGAATCCTTACATTACTCCAACCCTTTCTTTCCAATTCCGCTATTTTGCCCTGCGAAAAATGCACTTTCTTCTCAGAGCCAAGGCTCTTGTTGTGTTTCCTGGCGGATTTGGCACTCTCGATGAATTATTCGAGACGCTTACCCTCCTTCAGACCGGAAGGGTGAAAGGGTTGTCAGTGGTGTTGGTGGGACGGGCGTTTTGGGATGGGCTCATTAACTGGTCGATGTTAGTGGAGTCGGGTTTTATCAGCCAAAAGGATTTGCACCTTTTCCACTACGCCGAAACGGCTCAGGAGGCTTGGGACATCATTGTCTCAAATCATCCGGGGCCCTCACCATTCCGATTTCCCAATTAACCCGGTTCCCCGCTTCCTTGTTCTCTTCTGCCCCATGGGCCTTCCAGGGTTCGAGGCAATACTCCACACCCTTAATGCGAGAATTTTATTCATCCCGACATATCCGCCTGAAATACATTAACATTTCCCCTCCTGCCCTGGGCATTTTTGATGGCACAGGTATTGCTCAATTAATAAATTAGGGAACCTAAACCATGGCATCAACCATGACTAAAAAAGTTTAAAGAAAAGAGGTGCTGGGCCGAAATTGCCATCTCGACGCGGGAACGCCCCGAATTCCGCGATAGCCTGATGGTACGGGGGGCCTCGACGATGAGTGCGGGGTCGGTGACATGGCCCGGGGGATATACTGCAGGCTCGGGTTCGCAGACGAATGGCCAGTTTACAATCGAGGATACACGGTCGGTCGGACAGGTGTATGCGGCTCTCGTCGCTCGGGGATTGGCCCCAGTCTACTAACCAGTTCAATTGCACCGTGAATCGCCCAAATGCCGAGAAAGGGAAAACGGATGGAAGAAGAAAGTTTGGGCCTTAATGCGCTTGAAGAATTGAAAAAAGAACACCAGGAGGTTTTATCCCAGTTGGATACTCTTGAGGTGGCGATCGTGGAATTGGCGAAAGAGCAGGCCGGGATCGACTCCGAGGCCCTGCGTGTGAGTGAAGCAGTCATACAGTTCCTCGATAAAGATCTAGACATCCACTTCCGCAAGGAGGAGGAGGTTTTGTTTCCTGCCCTGTCGGGCTACGTTGGACGGGAAGGAGGGCCCATTGGGGTGATGCTCATGGAGCACGAGGACCTCAGGCGGAGCTTGCATGCTTTCCGCAACGCGTTGGGGATTTTTCGCGCTGAACCACAGCCTGCTTCTCGAGAAAATGTCCTCAAGGGAGGCTATGGCCTGATTAGCCTTCTCCGGTTGCACATTAAAAAGGAGGACAATTGTCTCTTTCTCATGGCAGGCTCGTATTTGAATAGGACCCGCCTTCGTGAAATGGGCGCCGAGATGCAGGCTATGGTCAAGGAAAGTAGTAGTCCCCCAGGGTAAAATTTGTGATCTCCTTCTATGCCGTACGTATACGGACCAGTGCATTCGCGGAGGCTGGGCTTCTCGTTAGGGGTTGATCCCGTTCCTCCCAAAACGTGCAACCTGAACTGTGTGTATTGCCAATTGGGGCCGACTTCCTTAAGTAGGGGGACAAGTCCAGCCTATCCCCCGGTCAGTGCCGTCCTTCACGAAACCCGCAAAGCGCTGACGTCCGGCAGCACAGTAGACCACGTCACGGTGTCCGGGTCCGGCGAACCAACTTTGTATCCGGACCTCGGTCCCCTCATCCGGGGAATAAAAGCGATGACGAGCACACCTGTTGCCGTCATGACCAACGGGACTCTTTTGTTGTCACGGGATGTGCGAGAGGCACTTTGTCAGGCGGATGCGGTGCTTCCTTCCTTGGATGCGGCGGATAACCCTACGTTCAATCGAATTACTCGCCCGCCTGGTGGCCTGGATGTCAGGGACGTAATTGCGGGGCTCGTGGTCTTTCGCCGACAATTCTGCGGACAGTTCTGGTTGGAAGTATTGCTGATCCATGGACTCAACGATACATCAGAGCAGCTCTGCCGTCTCAAGGCTGCAATTGACACCATTAAGCCGGACCGTATTCATCTCAACACGGTGGTACGTCCCCCAGTGAGTGATTGGGCCCTCCCCGTCCCCTCAGACCGGATGGCGGCTATCGCCTCATATTTTGGCCCCCAGTGTGAAGTAATTGCTGACCCTCCGAGAAAAGTACAGGGGGTGGCCCTTGGGGAAATGCCTGAGCTGATTATTCAGGCCGTAAAAAGACGACCCATGACCATGCAGGATTTAACCGAATTGCTAGGGGCCATGTTGGCCCAGGTGTCCCCTTGCGTGACGCGGCTTTTGGGGGCGGGAGTGATCCAATCGAGGCTTTACCAGGGCAGACGATATTACATTTTCGACAGCGAGAGCGAACGGGAAGTTACCTGAGTCCGTGGGGATGAGGTAGGTTTTGACAGCAACGCCTGATGGGGCTGTCCTTCGAGAAGAATCCTTTTTGAGTCGCCTGCCTGAGGGCCTAGCCCCTCTGTCCGGCTTGCTATTGGCACCGCTACCTTGGAGGACAAAAACCGACAGCCGACAACCGAAGATCCTAAAAACAAATCAGGATCCAACTGATTCATCTAGAGACGGGGAAGAAGTCGATACTCCGTTCTTCAAGCCATAATCCATTTCATCCATTTCGTTAAGGAGGGAGTCATGAACTATCCAACCGGGCACCGAGGAGGCCAATGGTCCATTATCCTCGCGGGGGGAAATGGAGAACGGATGCGACCGCTGACCGAACAATGGCTGGGATATCATAAGCCTAAGCAGTTCTGTGCATTCGTGGGGAAGCGGTCCTTACTTCAGCATACTTGGGATCGGGCAGATCAGATCACCCCGGCCATGCAGAAAGTGACGGTCGTGACCCGGGCGCATCTCCAGCACATTTGGTTGCAACTCGAAACTCACAGTGGTGGGCAAGTTATCGTGCAGCCCCAAAACCGCGATACGGCAGCGGGAATTTTCCTGCCTTTGACTTACGTGAGGGCGTGGGATCCCGAGGCGACCGTAGTCCTGCACCCTGCTGACCATTTTGTGTTTCCCGAAAATCGCTTTGTCGAGACGGTGCGACGCATGGTTAGAGCCGCTGAACGGTTGGGGAACCGAGTCATTCTCCTGGGGGTGCCCCCCACCGATCTAGAACAGGAATATGGGTGGATTAAACCAGAGTGGACCATCGGGGAGAGCCCTGGCTCTCACGTGGGGAGGGTAGAGGCCTTTCTGGAAAAACCGGATCGGGTGACCGCTCAGAGAGTTTTGGCTTTCGGAGGCCTGTGGAACACCCTCGTCTTGACCGCAAAGGTGGAAACTCTATGGGAGCTGGCCTGGCGGTATCTCCCCGAAGTCATGGGCTATTTTGAAGAACTCGGTTCAGCCATTGGGACACCTCGAGAGGGCCCCACCCTCGAAGATATTTACCACCACATGCCCATTCGCAATTTCTCCACCGACCTTCTACAACAATGTCCCGACCGCCTTGGAGTCATCGAACTTCGGGATGTGTTGTGGAGTGATTGGGGCCAACCGGAACGCATTGCCGCAACGCTCCGCGAAATTGGCAAGGCACCGAACTTTCCACTGCACTGCCTGGATCTAACAGGCTGTGGAAAAAAGCCTGTGTGGGGGATGCTCGAAGGGAACAAGGCGCGAAGAGCAGCTTGCTCCCCCTTCGACCTGCCTGCCGCATCGCGGAAAACGGCGCAGGGCAGGGGGGTCATAGGCCCCGTATTGCGGGGCCGTCCTAGGGGCTGAGCCCCTGGGAAAGCAGGGTGTTAGGGTTTTTCAACATCCTGCGTGGAGTAATTTAATTGGAGGAAGCATGAAATCGCCTGACCTGTCATTTTCGAAGCTGGACTTTTCCTGTACTCCCTTTCTAGTGATCTGGGAACTGACCCAGGCCTGTGACTTGGTTTGTCGTCACTGTCGGGCCTCGGCCATGCCCGAGCGGTGCTCTGAGGAGTTGACGAAAGCAGAAGGATGTCGGCTTCTTGAGGAGATTGAGGCGATGGGAACGCCAGTCGTGGTTTTTAGCGGAGGGGACCCGTTGAAACGGCCAGATCTTCCTGAGCTCATCCGGTATGGAACCGACCTGGGGCTACGGATGGCCACGATTCCTGCAGCCACGGCCCGGATCACCCCTGAAGTACTTGCCACCTTGAAAGTGGCTGGGCTTGCTCAAATCGCTTTCAGCCTCGATGGCTCCAGTGAGGCGTTGCACGATGGGTTCCGTCAGGTCCCGGGAACCTACCGCACCACATTGCAGGCCATTCAGTGGTCGCATCAGGCGGGCTTTCCCGTGCAGATCAATACCACGTATTCCCGCTACAACCTTTCCGATGTGGACGCGATGATCGAGTTGGTTCCCTGGCTGAACATCGTATTCTGGGAAGTTTTCGTCCTGGTTCCGGTCGGGCGGGGGAAGGAGTTAGAGGGTCTAACGGCAGAGGAATGTGAGGGCCTGCTCACAAAGTTGTATCATTGCGCGACCCGGTCGCGGTTCCTGCTTAAAGTGACCGAGGCACCTCATTATCGGCGTGTGGTCATGCAAAACCGGGCCGCCTCCCCGCACATCGTAGACGCCGATGCGGGCTCCGCTATTCCTGCTCAGCTTGCCGGAGGGATGGGGCCTATTCACGCCTTTGGGCGGAAGGCTAAAGGCATCAACGCCGCAAAGGGATTTTGCTTTGTCTCGCATACCGGCGAGGTCTACCCAAGCGGCTTTTTGCCGATTCCCGTCGGCAATGTCCGAACTTTACCCCTAGCGGCCCTCTATCGAGACAGCGACCTGTTCCGGAAACTTCGTGACCCTGAAGGGCTGAAGGGACGTTGCGGGCGATGTGAATTCCGGGAAATCTGCGGAGGGTCTCGCTCGCGGGCCTACGCCTTGACGGGAGACCCACTGGCCGAAGATCCCGCCTGTCTGTATGAGCCTCACCAACGGCAGTTTTCTTAAAAATTTGTTATACAGTGTCAGAAAAAGGAATTGCTCACATGCGGCTCGCTCCATACCTGTTTAACCGCCTGTCTGATCTCGGTGCCGCCCACGCCTTCGGCATTCCCGGCGATATTGTCCTGCCCCTGTTCGATGCCTTGGAGGCAAGCCCAATCCGGCTTATCCTCACGACCCATGAGCCCTCGGCCGGCTTTGCGGCTGATGCCTATGCCCGGTTGAAAGGGCTCGGCCTGGCCGTGGTCACCTACGGAGCCGGTGCGCTCAATATGGTCAACGCGATTGGTCAGGCCTATGCGGAGAAATCCCCGGTTGTGGTTGTCAGCGGGGCTCCGGATATGAGTGCCCGCCAGCCTGATCTCCTCATCCACCATAAAGTGAAAACCTTCGACACCCAGCGTCGGATCTACGAAGAGGTGACGGTGGCCCATGCGGTGCTGGATGATCCAGTGAACGCTCCTCGAGACATCCATCGGGTCCTCGAAGCGGTGATGAATGAGAAGCGACCCGGCTATTTTGAGGTCCCTCGGGATCGGGTCTGGATGGAGCTTCGCGAATTTGATGTCCCAACTCCTGTATCAGCGGCAGCCTCCCCGATGACCCTTGCCGAGGCCTTGCAGGATATCACGGCCCGTCTGAACCGGAGCGTGCGCCCGGTCATTCTGGCCGGCGTGGAGATCATGCGGCTAGGGCTCAGGGAGCAGCTCATCAACCTGGCCGAGCAATATAATCTGCCCGTGGCCACCTCCTTTATGGGAAAGGCGGTTTTCCCGGAACATCATGCCAATTTCATCGGGACCTATATGGGTGCAGCCGGAGACCAGTACGCCCGTCGAATGGTTGAAGAGTCAGACTGCCTGCTGATGCTGGGCGCCTGGCTGACCGATACCGAAACCGGCCTGTTCACCAGTGCCATTCCCAGGGAAGCGGTCATCCAGGTGTTAGCCCGGGAGGTGATCATTAGCCATCACCGCTATGAAGGCGTGGGCCTGGCTGATGTGCTTCCGGCTGTACTCGCCAGCCGTCAGATCCCCCAACGGGAATTTCGGAATGAGTTTGTAAGAGAGGGCCTCCCGGTAGAAGAGGGATCTCTGATCAGGGGAGTTATTTCAATCCTGAGTGACTTGAACGACAGAGAGTATGCGTTCATCACTGATTCGGGCGACTGCCTCTTCGGTTCGGTTGACCTTAATGCGGAGTTGATCCTAAACCCCGGATATTATGCCAGCATGGGATTTGGCGTTCCGGCTGCTCTTGGTGCATCGCTGGGTGCACCTGATCGCCGACCGATCGTGTTGGTGGGTGACGGTGGGTTCCAGATGACCGGCATGGAACTCGCCACGCTGGTTCGGTACAAGCTTGATGCGATGGTGATCGTGCTCAACAACGGCGGGTACCGGAGTCTTGAAGCATTGGGGGCTGATCGAAAGTTCTGCCAGATCCACCCTTGGGATTACGTAAAAGTGGCGCAAGCTCTGGGCGCGGTAGGTACCTGTGTGCACACGCTGGACGAGTTCAGGGCCGCACTCCAAGCGGCCTGTGATCGAAAAGACGTCTCGCTCATTGAGGTGATCCTGCCACCTGACGACATCTCGCCTCCACTTCGGAGGTTACGCGAGAAGATTCGATCCACCCACCCGGCGATATAGCGTCGGCCCTTGGAACAACAAAAGGGGGAGCAGTCATCAACCAAAGGAGTCCACTGTGGCTCCCTTTTCGGGGTTGTGTAAGTCGGTTGCGGACGCGGGTATAGGTGATGGGGAGTTTCTGGTCCATCAGGTAGACCGATCCTCGTTGGTGGCCCCACCGCACACGGCCTGGCTGGTCACCGGTTCGACTGTACCGTGGCCCCGCTAAGGCAGTGACTTCTTCCTCCAATGCCTCAGCTACTGCCTGCAGGCCGAGCGGAATCAGGGCTTGAATGAGCGCGACCTTGCTGTCGATCGTTTCGGCCTCCGGGAGGCGTGTGCGGCTTCGGCAGCTGCCATCGTTCCACGTGCCTTCGGGTTGAATTCGGACTACGCTTTTCATGGAGCGGCTCCTTTCATCGTTGGTGTGAGGTGGTGGTTGTCTCGCAACAAGCACTGCACCACACCAGAGCCGCTTCGTCGATTGTCAACTAAAAATAGCACACCCTCTATAGGTACTTCTTAAACAGCACATTCCCCGGTTTCACCGGTGCGAATCCGGACCACACTCCCAAGGTCACAGACAAATATTTTTCCATCTCCGATACTCCCGGTCTTCGCAGCACGAGAGACGGTTTCAATGACCTTCTGCTCAAGATTGTCAGGAATCGCCACCTCAATCTTGATTTTCGGAACGAAGTCGATTTGGTACTCCGTCCCCCGATAAGTTTCCTTGTGCCCCTTTTGGCGCCCAAAGCCTTTGACTTCGGTCACGGTCATGCCCTGCACCCCTATTTCAATCAGAGCATCTTTGACCTCATCGAGTTTGAATGGCTTGATAATGGCTTCAATCAGTTTCATGGGATAGCCCCCTCCTGGTGATGGAACTTTTATTTGGAAATTCGCCAACCGTTTTACTTAGGAAACCGCGAACCCACTTACTTTTTTAAACGTTGGTTTTTTCCCTTACGATGAGATATAGCCCCGTTCGTTGTGCTGACTCAGATCCAATCCTAGGACCTCATCTTCCTTGGTGACTCGCAGGCCAATTATGCCGTCCACAATCTTTAAGATGATAAAGGTCCCGACTAATACAAATACCCAGGTCGCCACCACGGCAATAATCTGAGTCACAACCTGACCGGGATTCCCAAAGAACAAACCGGTTCCTCCACCAACGCTGGCAAATAATCCAGTTGCAATGGCCCCCCATGTCCCCCCGATTCCATGGATCGCCAGGACATCAAGGGCATCATCATACCCGAGTTTATTCTTCCAGAGAACAGCAAGATAACAAAATACCCCAGCTCCAATTCCAATCAAAATAGACGACATTGGCCCCACAAACCCTGCGGCAGGAGTAATCGCCACCAGTCCCGCGACAGCTCCACTCGCGGCCCCCAAAACCGTAGGTTTTCCACGATACACCCATTCAGCTGCCATCCAGGTTAACGCCGCGACAGCCGCTGCGGTGTTGGTGGTCACGAAGGCGCTCGCGGCGATCCCATCAGCCGCCAAGGCACTGCCTGCATTAAAGCCAAACCAACCAAACCACAGCAAGCACGCTCCCACGACAGTGAATGGAAGGTTATGCGGCGCCATCGTGTCCTTCCCATATCCATGTCGCTTGCCAAGCACCAGTGCGCAGACAAGAGCCGCTACCCCGGAGCTGATGTGCACCACCGTCCCCCCTGCAAAGTCCAAGGCTCCTAGCTCGCCCAACCACCCGCCGCCCCACACCCAATGTGCTAAGGGGGAATAAATAAAGGTGGACCACAAAACGGCAAACAGCAAGAAGGCACCGAATTTCATCCGTTCAGCAATCGATCCTGTAATGAGTGCCACTGTGATCACGGCAAACATAAGCTGAAACACCATAAACGCGAGATGGGGGATCGTGGGGGCGGCCTGACCTGGTTCCGGGCCGACACCGTTCAGCCCAAACCATTCTAATCCCCCAATAACCCCTCCGATGTCCGTGGAGAAGGCCAGACTGTACCCCCAAAGCACCCACACGACACTAACCACGCACAGGGAAATGAAGCTGTGCATCATCGTCCCCAGCACATTCTTCCCACGGACCATTCCGCCATAGAATAAGACTAGCCCGGGAGCCGTCATGGCCAAGACCAGTGCTGAGGAGGTCAGAATCCACGCCGTATCGCCGGCGCTGATTTCCGATGCCGCCCATGCCTCTTGAGCAAATACACCAACAGCCAAGCCGCATAAAAAAAACATAGCAAGGGTTTTACTAAACAATTTATGGAATCGGGGTCTGAATATCATATTTTCCCTCATTTTAAGCTGGCTAGAATAAATAAATAACTTCAAAGCCCAAGGTTTCCTGGTGATTCGCTGCCCGTGTTCCAATAAAGAAGGGGGTCTCATCCGACTTGTCATATCGGAACTCTGCGCGAGTTATAATGGATGGTATGGGCTTATACTGAAGGGTGGAAGTCACCTCCCAAAGCGTTTGAGCTGTACCCGTAAAAAACCCTGTGGCATCTTTGAAAACTTCGCTCCGAAACCGGGCACCCCACTTGTCTGTAAAGTCATAGATAAAATAGCCTGCCACCCCATCCCAGCGTGCATTGCCACCTGCGGCTAAACCTGGCGCATTCGCAAAGTTCCCGTAGTAACCCTCCACGACGACTTCAGCTTGGTCGGTGAGTTGAACATCCACAATTCCCCCAACTTGGACACGATCAGAGTCATCGGTACCTATAGCACCCTCTGGCCCCCAGAAACCGAATAGGTAAATCCCAACATTTTCCATAGGCGCGATTGAAACCAAACTTTCTACCGATTTGCTATTATTCGTATCTGATTGTGTTCCCGTAAAATCGTTGATGACGCCGATGGAAAACGACACCATATCATTGAACTCATAGGAGGCTCGAACGCCTGTGGTCGTAAAAGGTTCCCCGAATCCAAATAGCCAAGAGCGAGAAAAATTCGGGTTATACGGGCTTTCAATCACCTCGTACCCAATCAACGTGTTCATTCGCCCAATCCTGAGGTCAAGCCCATTGCCGATGGGGGCGATAAATTGGACATAGGCTTCCTGGAAATCGAAATCATCCCCAGAATCGAAATCAGTCCCACCCACGGACGAGTCACTATCCACCGGAACATTTCCAATTATGCTCCCTCCGGTGAGTTGCGCATCTTCCCCATAGTTAAGTTTGATCCGGAATCCCCCTCGATCTTCCATGCTACCGCCTGTTTTCCCTTCCCTTTCCAGCACGATTTGCGCCATGTGAGGCCTAAAGGAATTGGAATCCACATCAAAAATTCGGAGTGCATTGCCACCGGCACTGGGGCTCGGATTGTTGAAATTTTGGGTATAAGAAGCATCAACATACCCATAAAGGGAAAGCCCCAATTTTTTGGCAATTGAGTTTTCCCCATCCTCTGCAGAGGCCAAATAGCCTGTTCCCTGTAAGGCCATAAACCCAAAAATCAGGGCAATGGCGAAAAGGTACGTGCACGCCTTCCGGAAAAGCTTGGACATCACAATTCCCATGGTTTCTCTCCTTCTTTCTTCTTTGTTAAATGCAACATGACCTTAGTCTTTTCCTTAATTCCCCTACCCTTCCAAACTCTTTCTTTTGTTGTTTCTAGATCAATAGGCCCCGCTAACAAAACTCATGGCCCTCCAGGCTCCTTGAAATTTCTCAGCACGAGTGATCCCACGGCGTCAGGTCCTCAAAACCACCAAATTCTTAGGACATCCAGTCATTGGCTTGTGCGAAGGATCTTCCGGTAATTAACCCTCCCTCAGAATATGGTCTAATATTTCATTGGCCACGTTGCCGCAAAATTTTAACCACCTCCCAAAAAAAGAAAAGATTTTCGGGGAGATCTGCAAGCCACAAACAAAAAAAAGCCTCCAGCCGAATTCAGGCTGAAGACTCCATTGTCTCACCAACCACGTTTAAAAGATTAGGAGGCGCCGCTGACTCCGTAATTTTTCTTTTTTTATCAATGAACAATTCGTATGTCAAGTCAATTTTTTTCTTTAACCAAAGAAACCCTGACGTACAGCCAGCGTTTTTGTGCTGAATTCCTCCAATCACAAGGAATTCAGGGTCCTCTAACCCCAACGAGCCGGAACCAAGCAAGGCGAAAGAATCGTCAGTCGTGAGGTGTCAGGCGAAACCCCAAGCCAAAAATGGAAAAGGCACATCCCAAAGCACGGAAGAGTGGCCGTTTCCAAAAAGTTGGATGCGCCCGGAAGGGCCTTCATCCCTTTGACAGACCAGGCTTGGGGAACTGCCACAAACATTTCTTTGTAGAAAAGCACAGAATGTTGTCCATAAGAGGCTGATGAATAAATCATCCAAAACTGGCAGGAAGGTCTTGCTTTTTCCCAGTGAACCGTATTCATTTATGAGATGGCCTTCATCCAGGCCTTTTGTGGTACAAGGTCCGTAGGATTGCTGATTTTTCTAAACCTCGGCACGCGTTGCTTTTTAGTTTGCCGGAGGGAGCCCCAAATAAATCTTTCTTGCCACGTAGAGGGAAAACTTGCAGTGTCGGATGCCATTCCCGAAAAAGACCTCCAGCATCCAGACCACTGGCAGAATCCCGAGGACCTTCCTGCTTCCACCTATGACGACCCTCCACCAAACCCTGCCGGGGGGGAAACTCTCATCGTGGACCATGCAAACCCTGATTCCTATCCCAAACCAAGTGCTGCTCTCAAAGATGCGGGGCCGGATGACCAAATCTTCATCCGTCCAGGCACCTATGAGGATCGGCTCTTCATCTCAGACAAACCCATCCATCTCCTTGGGGCTGGTCGCCACCGCGTCCAAATTTTTAGTCGTCGAAGCGGGCCGATGTACCTTCAGCGTGTGCCAAGCGGTCGTATCTCCGGGATTACCTTTCGATATGTCGGCAGTGACCAACACTCCGCGATCAACATTTTGGACTCAACCTGCACCATCATCCATTGCCGCGCCACCGAAGGAATCCTGTCGGGGGTGGTGATCTATGGCCCTCAATGCCGGCCTTCATTCCTGGAAAATGAAGTCTGCTACAACCGGGAGTCTGGTATTTTCTGCTTCGCCGGTGCCCAACCCTATATTGCAAAAAACACCTGCTTTGGGAACCACCATTTTGGCTTGGCCGTCCGTGATGACGGCACACGGCCGGATTTAATAAAAAACCTCTGCCGTAACAATATGCTGAGTGGGATTCTTCTCTTTCACTCCGCCCAAGCATTACTGCTGGACAATATCTGCCGGGACAATTACCACTGGGGGTTGGTCATGACCCCCGATTGCACAACATCGCCTGAAACTGACCAGTTACCCCATGCCAACACTCTAGGCCAAAATCCACGCGGGCCTCTTGTGGTGACCCATGAACCATTAGGAGAAATTGGGCGCTAGATTCTGGCCGATTGGTAAATCAGGTTGAAAGCAAAGATTGAAGTTTCGGGAAGGAAAAAATCAGGCAGCTCTATCAGCACGGAAAAACCCAATCGCGAGAAAAAGCCATCCCATCAAAAAAAGGGCCCCACCTACTGGGGTGAGGATACCCAACCACCGAATATCCAGTAGAGACATGGCATACAAGCTTCCAGAAAACAACAAGATCCCCAGGACAAAAAACCAGGCGGCTTTCCGAAATAGGGAAGCCCCGTAGCGAGCCAAAGCCCCGCCTGTCAGAATAAGGGCGAGTGCATGGTACATGTGGTACCGGACCGCCACCTCAAACACAGCCAGCATGTCGGCGGATAACCTGGCCTTGAGCAAATGCGAGCCGAAGGCCCCAGCGGCCACCGCCAACATGGCCAGGGTGGCCCCTACTCCCATTGCGATCTTGGCCTGCAACTCTTTTCTACCCCTTTCTTGGAAACCGCTACGGTGAACTGACTGACGGGATTACCCGCCCCCACCGAACCTTTAGCCACACCCGTTCATGGCCCCAGTACAATAAAATTTTGGTAACGGCATCTGTGGATCCCACGAGGACCGCCAACGTGAATTCACCGGTATAGAAAAAGACCACAACGGTCGTCACCACGGTCGCCAAAACTCGCCAACTGAGACCCTTCATCACACTGCGCAGATGCGATTCCATTTCGTTGACCTCTGAAACTTTAAGGATATGGGGCGCTACAAGGTCGTTCCTTTGTTTCTTTTTCCCGTCTTGGACCAGAGAGGGGACCCTTGAGCCCGGAGAGAGAGATCCCTAAGCGTGTAGTGGTCAAGAATGCCGGAAATGGCATTCCTCACCTCCAACATGAGACTTTTAATGGGACATTGAGAGGCTTCAGCGTAAGGGCAATCTTGGCACGTTTGATAAGCAGTTTTACTCACACAGGGAATTGGTGCGAGCGGACCATCCAAGGATCGTATGATATCCCCCAAGGAGATTGTGCCAGGATCCTTAATCAGCCGAAAGCCGCCGTCCACACCAGGGCGACTCGCTAGGACTCCTGCGTTTTTAAGGTTGAGAAGAATAGATTCGAGAAAGCCCAATGGGATCTGTTGTCGTTTCGCAATTTCTGCACGTCGCACGGGCCTCTTCTCAAAGGCTTGAGCCAGTTCCAATAGGGCCCGAAAAGCGTACTGGCTTTTTTTAGAAAAACGCATTTTTATCAAAGTTAACTATTTTAGTTAATAATTAACCAAATTCACCACCCCCGTCAACCATAAATCCACTAAATCTTGGATTCCACTTCCTCCCCCACTTCCGTTTTCACTGGTGCAACAGCAGAGCCTAAAGGAAAAAACCAGCTAGACCACCGCGCTGCTGGGAGGAGCATGGGCGGGAGAAGGCCATAACTCCTGGTGGATGACGATCTTCTCGATGATCCCGGATTGGTCAATACAGGCAATGATGCGCAACGAGCCCCCACACCGCATACAACACAGGGGATCGGCCTCATAGACTTTCTTAACCA
>JACZVJ010000051.1 GCA_022572725.1 Nitrospinota bacterium
AATTCATTTATATTGAAAAAATTTCCATCAATAGAAAAATTGTTTAAACACCCCAAGCCCCTTGTGCTCCAATTGGCCCCATCTATGCTGTGGGGGAATAGGCGCTATAAATCACACCTCATTTTTCCTCTCATAAAAGAGAACCATGCCCCTAGTAAATGCATGGCCACTTTAAATTTAGCATCAAAAAGCGCAAAGGGTTTTACGGATGAAGATATCAAGCGCCTGTCTGACATTGCCAATCCAATTGCCATTGCAATTGAAAAAATGAAACTTTTAGAAATCACTTCTAAATATACGGAGGATGACTTACTTAAATTCAAAATGAAGGTCCCCAAGCATCCGAAGGATATTGATGTTTCTAAGGACAGGAAATGAAGTTGCTTCTAACAAGCGCCTACAAGGCGACGCGGCAAAGCTGCGCGCCCGAGGCGCGACGTTAGGTGCCCAAACACCCTGCCGAAGGAAATACGTTGTGTCCCTCGATCACTATGTGCCTCAGGTCCATCTCAAGAACTTCTACTCTCCGAAGCTCGGGAGCCTGATGTACGCCATCCGAAAGAGCGACCTAAAGTCATTCACGCCCAAAGCGCAATCGGTATGCCGGATTGAAGACGGCAGTACAAACTCGTACCTGCGAGAAGACCGGGCAGTTGAGGAGTTTCTGAAGGGAATCGAGCCTAAGTACAACATGGCACTTGAAAATCTAGCAGCTGACAACATCGATGCAGAATGCATATACGTAATTGCTGGATTCGTTGCATATGTTCTCGTTTGTTCGCCAGCAGGTATGCGTATTCAGTCAGGGCCACTGAAGCGTTCTGTTGAGGAGACTGCTCGCGTACTCGACTCCAAGGAGTCGTTTTCTAGCCCACCTCCTGAGATCTGTGGTGAAAGCCTCGCCGAGCTCTTGCGTAGCGGGAAGGTGCGCGTAGAAATCGATCCCAAGTATCCACAGGCAATTGGCATTGCTTCGATCCTCTCTCAGACAATCACGTTCGGGAACTTCGAGTGGGACGTTATGATCAATCCCTTCGACGATAGCCCTTTCTTCACAAGTGACTTCCCTGTCGCAATCGAGAAGACCGAAGACGTTCGTGTTCTCAATAGAATCACCCCACTTTCGCCAAATCTCGCGATTAGAATACGTCCCAATCTATCTTTCGACAGAGATCGCGCCGACTTTTCCTTCGCAAGGTTTCGCCACACCGTTCGAAAGCTAAGCCGCACGGAAGTCGTGAGTGTCAACAGTCTCATCGTCCGCTGCGCCGAGAGCACAGTATTCTTTCGTGATGACTACAAGTGGATTCCCAAGTTTGTGAAGAGGAACGCGAGGTTTCGCATAGAGCCACAAACACAGAGGATACCTCATGGAAACAGAACACTTCACTGGTTTACTCAGGAAGTCATTGAGAGCCGGAGTCAAGGGGCTTCGCCGACCAACAGCAGTGATTCACTGGCCACCTAACAACGCCTTAAACGCTGGCCTTCAGCCGGCTGCAGGCGGGGGGTTCATGGGAAGAATTTCTTCCCCATTATTTTCCTCATCACCTCCCTCAACCCTTGTCACACACGGAAAATACTCCTTGTGAGACACTAACGGTGGAACACCAGGTTAACTACGTAACAGGACTAAAAACCAAAAAAACCGAAACCTCATCAGTCCTCGGTGGCCAACCCCAACAGCCCCGCGAGCTGCGGCACAGTATAATTGGTGTTGGCTTGCAATCGGACCACCTCAATTTCTGCCTCGCGAAGAACAGTGTCGACCAACCGATTTTGTGACATGGGCTGATCCGTTCCTTCATTCTCCTCGATGAGGACCACCTTGGCAGAGACCAAAGTGCCCGGGTGAACCAGGACAAAATCAACGTGAATTTTTTGGATAGCTCTCAAAAGGGCTCTGCGTGCGCCTTCGTCTTCGGTACGGACTTTGACCAGGTATCTGAGAGGGAGTTTCGCCAACAGAAGGTAGCCATCCCGAACTGCCAAGTGGACAAGGTTGTATAACGTGGCTTCCTCTTTGGTCAGGAGTGACCGCGATTCAACGGCCACATTCTCAGGAACCGCGGCCAGATCGGTGGGGTGGGAGCGCCTACGTTTCGCGAACCAAGTTCGCACCATTTGATACAAGAGAACCACTGTCACAATAGCAAGGCCAACCGCCAAAACTTTGGGGAGGAGGGGAAGAAAGTCGAAGGACACCGAGTGAACCAAATTCCCCGAATGAACCTTAAAACTCTCAAGCAAGGGGTTCATGGCAAGAAGTGGCCGGTGATGAATGGACTTCGTTTAACGAAGCGCCAAAACTCAATGCGATAAGGGCCGAGGAGATGACCTGCCTGGAACCATGGTTCCCAGAACAACGGGATACCGGGCACCTGTGACGGCTGGCAAATTGGCCTCAATCCTGTGAAACGTTTGGTAAGCCAGCACCGCAAATGCCAGGGCTTCAAAGGCCTTGCTGTCGATTCCCAGTTCCGCCATGGTTCTCATTGGAATGGGGTACAAGGCTTGAGCAAGATGCTTCATGAAGGTTCGGTTTCGGACCCCACCTCCTCCAACCAGCACTTCATCCACTTCGCCAGGAAGCCAGCGACGAGCCTTCGCGATTGTCAGGGCAATGAACTCACAACTCGTCGCAAGAAGATCCTGGGTTGACATATTCTGCTTTTTGGCATCTTGAAAAACCTGTGCGGCAAATGCTCCACCAAACTCCTCGCGACCAGTGGATTTCGGAGGTTTTCTGCGAAGGAACGAATGGTTCATCAAGCCCGATAAAAACCGAGGAAGGCTGGTCCCTCGGCGGGCAAGCCGTCCTTCTCGATCCATGACCAGCTTTCCTTCCGTCGCATGATGGACCAAAGCATCCAACAACATATTGCAAGGGCCAGTATCAAAAGCCAGAACTTCCTCAAGGGTTCCATCCGCCGGCAGGTAGGTCACATTGGCGATTCCTCCTAAATTCACAATTAATCGGGAACGGTCCCTGTTCCGAAACATAAGGTAATGCACATAGGGGGTTAAAGGGGCGCCTTCTCCCCCAGCGGCAAGATCTCTTGCTCGAAAATCGGCAATGGTTGTTATTCCGGTTCGTTCGGCAATCACAGAAGGGTCACCAATCTGAAGCGAAGAACGAATGAGACCCACGCCTGGTTCCCGAATTGGCCGAGGTTGATGACAGATGGTCTGCCCATGAGATCCAATGAGGGTAATGTTCTTTGGAGAAAAACCCAACCGGCGGATGGTACGAAGCGCGGCTTGAGCAAAGATCTCGCCAACCAAAACATTGAGATGGCAAAGATCGGCCACCATCCCTCCTTCCGTGGCTAAAAGAATACGCCTTCGCAGGCTTGGCCTGTACGGACTGATTTGGTGGCCCAAAAGTTTGATACGGAGATTTTGGCCGGAGCCACTCACTTGTACAATGGCACAATCTACCCCATCGACCGAGGTACCAGACATTAAACCTAAGCATTTCATAACACCAAGGCCTGGATGGGACTAAAGAGGAATCGGGATTATTGACGCCTTAGCACTGCCACCCGGAGGCTTCGGAAATTCCGGGCTGAAGAAGATTCGCGAAGCATCATAAAAGAATATGAAAAGCCAAAACACAATGTGGTTCTCAAAGAGGACACACCAGGTGATCATGGGGTAGGCTTGGCGTGCCTGCCTCGGTCCCATACCATTCCGATCTGCTCTTTGGCACTAAATCCCAAGGATTCATAGAAGGCTTGTTTGTCTCGCGTACAAAGCCAAAAGAGGTCCACTCGCTTGAGCCTGGGGTGATGTAAAATTTGCTTGATGATTTGGCCCCCAATATCTTGCCCCTGATAATGCGCATCTACAATGACATCCCAAATTGAGGCCCGGTACACATAATCCGTCAGCACGCGCCCATACCCCACAAGACGGGATCCATCCCAGGCTGATATCACGAGATGGGTATGTACCAACATCTCTTGTGTATCCTCAAGGGTTCGGCCACGAGCCCAGGAAGCCTGTTCAAACAGGGGCAAGAGGCAAGCGGGATCGAAATCCTTTCGGTCGGAATAGGTGATCATGGGGTAGAGAATCGAAGTGCACCTGTATTACACTAAAGCCTCATTAAATACCAGGAAACGTGGATTATGCCAATGCTCGTGAGGAAATGCCCCAATTGCGGGCTGTTATTCTGGATAAAAGAGCAAGACATCAGATGCCCCGATGAGAATACGTGGCGGGTGACTTGCCACCACTGCCATCAGGTTTTACGTATTCCCCTTATTACACTCGGGGCGAACGCGGGCGCCCCAAAAATGGGCCACTAGCCCACCTCCCTTTCCATTCCCCATAAGAGACTAGGCTCGGATGCGTGAAGCTACATTCGGCGGTCTTAAGGTCCGAATCGCCGGCGGGATCGACCGAGAGGGCGGCGGGGACGGACCGGTGGTCATTTTGCTCCATGGGTTTGGTGCCCCTGGAGATGACTTGGTTTCCGTGTGGCGCATGCTGGATGTCCCCGACCAGATCCGCTTTGTCTTTCCGGTAGGACCATTAGCACTCGACTTGGGCTTCGGGGGTGGGCGGGCTTGGTGGATGATCGACATGGAACGGCTCCTCAGCGGCAAAGAGCGGGATGCTCGAGAAATCCCTCAAGGCCTTTCTGAATCACGGGGGACGATCCTCGCATTTTTGGAGGACCTTAAAGGCCAATTGAACGTAAGGCCGGAACGCATCATTTTAGGTGGCTTTTCACAAGGGGCTATGCTCGCCTCCGACGTAGTTTTTCGGACTGATGATCCCTTTGCCGGGCTCGTCATCATGTCCGGAACCCTCCTCGCCAAAGACGAGTGGGCTTCCCTCATACCCAAGCGAAAAGACCTGGAAGTGTTTCAAAGCCACGGCCGTGATGATCCATTACTCCCTTTCGGGACAGCCCAACAACTTCGAGATTTGCTGAAGTCTGGGGGTGTGGAGGTCAAGTGGCAAGAATTCCGCGGTGGCCATGAAATTTCCCCCCTCGTCCTTGAACAATTGGCGGGCTTTATCCGGGCAAGGTTTAGCTCACCAAGAGCCAGCTAATCAATTGATTTTCCTTGCCTATTGAACGGTTGTTTCTGAGGTCATTGCGGAGGAAGGCTGGGGTCCAGTATCATGAAGACTTCTAAAAAGGGTGTTGAGAGCAGTCATTGGGAAGGGTAAGTGATCAAGACAGAAGTTCTCACGGAATACATTCATCGGGTCATGTCTGACGCGACCGTATCCGTAACTGATCGGACCGGGACAATGGATCATCTTACCGTACGGGTGGTCTCTGATATGTTTACAGGGAAAAATCTCCTGGACCGTCACCGGATGATTTATCAGGCGTTGAATGAACCGATGAAAGATGGGCGGATTCATGCCCTGGAGCTCCAGGCCGAAACCAGAGATGGTTCATAAACAAAGGAGAACGTTATGGCAGATCCCATGGAAGAAGAAATCCAACGAGAAATCAAAGAGCACAAGATCCTCATTTACGGGAAGGGAACAAAGGCCGCTCCGCAATGCGGATTTACGGTTGAGACCATGCAATTTTTCGACAAATTCGGTTACCCCTATGAACTCATCAATGTCCTTGAAAGCCCGGCAAAACGTGAAGCCTTGGCCAAGATGACTAATTGGCCTACTCTCCCTAAAGTTTTCATCAATGGCCAATTCTACGGTGATACGGATGTGTTGGGCCCCATGGAAACCAAGGGGGAATTGGACCCACTGCTCAAGGAAGCCTTCAAAAACGAATAACGGATTATTTCACAAGGGCCTGCAGAAGATACCGTAGGCCCTTGTTTTTTCCTCTGGCCTTTCCCACCCGACTTTCTTTTATCCCCTCACCTCGCAATAGCCCGCATCCTCGTCCTTCCTTAGATTACTTTTCCATGCCCGAAGACCATCCGAGGTCGTGCCGGTGGGGCTCCATCGTACCCTGAAGTAGCGCTCGCACTTTGCAACTGTATGTTTGTCAGGGTATGTGCTGGTCCTTTTTACATTCACTTAAAACCTATTTGGAACTGCCCTTACGCACCATCCCCGCATCCTTTTGTAAATTGAGGGAAATCTTTACCGGTCCTTTCACCTCCTTCCGCTAGTTCCTCAAGGAACTCCGGAGTCACCCGATAACCAAATTGGCAAGGGCTTCATCGAAATACACACCGACTCAGGAGGGGAGAGAGCAAAGAACATGCATTCTTCGGGCAAAGTTCATTTTGGCACGTTCCTCCGAATCTTGATGATCGCCCAATTGATAAGTATCTCCGGATGTTCGCTCCCATTTGGGGGTTTTACATCCATTTGGGGAAACCCCGCAGGGGCCACAGGAGGGGAGCCCAAGGGAAATTCCTCCATGGGTTCTAGTCAAGTCGGTCCCAAACGGCCAACCTTGTACACCAAAATGATGAGTCAGGGAAAATTTTCAGAAGCGGCCATTCTGCAGAGCCTCCAGAGCATTTTGAGGCCCGACTCCAAACCAACAGCAATCTTTGCTAGGCTGGATCTTCCACTCAACGAGAATCCTCAACCGACCCGAATATCCTTTTCAAACGGGAAAGGCTATTCGGTGCCCAGTTTGGATGCTAATTGGCACTCTGATGTGGGGTGGTCCCTGGTTTTGGACGGGAATTATGCCGGCGCCGAGGCGGCATATCGAGAAGCGGTCAGGCACAAATCAGACTTTGCAGGAGCTTACCTTGGACTAGGCATGGCCTTGAGGATGCAAGGAAATCGGGAAGGTGCCATTTCGGCCTATGAAAGCGCGCTAGCCATCCAACCCGGGTATTCAGCGGCCCTCGTCCATCTTGGGTACGCCTACACCGATGGGCAAGGAGAAAAGGAAGATTACCAAAGGGCCAGGGCCCTATTTCGAAAAGCTTTACACCAAGGCGATCCCTTCGCCAAGCTGGCCCTCTTGGACCTCAATACCCGGATTCCGGCTGGTGGTAAGGGCAAGGCTTAACCTCTATTTATCCCCCTCATTTCCAACAATTCCCAAGTTCAACCAACTGCGGTACTCTGTTTTCGCCACTCCAAGAATTCCACAATTAAGTCGTGGACAGGCCTCGGGGGGAGGAATCCATTACTCCGACCCAGTCAATGGAAGGTTAAGGAAGCGCTTTAACCTAGGCGGTGAGACGAGCAACAGGGGTTCTGGGTGCTCTCCGAAGCCCCCTCCTTCCTAGAAGAACCAACTCTGCTGGCCTTTGGATGCGGTGTCGTGCGATCAGAGGGTCCAGCAGATTCCCACACATCACACAGCGTAGGGCCTTAATCCAAAAGCCGTCTTTTCCCCCTTTAACATCCAGGCAATCTTCCACGACCATGAGCCCCTCACAGCGGTCACACTTCATGTGACACCTCCTTGAATTCTCCTTACTCGGAATGCCCAAGCCTCACATTTTTATGAAGTGCAGCAAGCATGCCAATGAAAGGAACCGGCTTGGTTACCGGTTAGGAGGGGGAGTGGGTTGACGATTCCCAGGCTTTGCAGAAAACTCTTTTTCTACGGAAACACTACAATTTCAACAAGATGGGAGTGGCCGGAATGTGCTTATGGAGACAGAAGGAAGTTGAATGTGAACTGGGATGGTAGGCCAAAAAACTGTGGGGAAACCAGACAACCTGTCGGAAAAATTGACAGGGCGATGGCCAAGGGTCCTCTCAGGAACCAACCGGATCCGAGCCTATCCCTCTAGAAGCTTGGCAAAAATAGGCTTATGCCTAACTAAATCCTGGAGCATCAGGGAGGCCCCGTGTCTTAAACGCGAGAACGTCGAAGGCACTGCCAAGCCTGGCAGGGCTGACCAGTTGGAAAATTTCATCCTGAGCCTGGTCGGCATTGGTGGCTTGTTCTTTATATTGGTGAATCCCCACATTCTCAAGCCAAAGGCCCTGTGACACTTTCCCCGCCTTCATAAGACCCTCTTTAAGGGCCGAGCCCTCAATCGCTGTGAAGTCCACGTCTGCCGTGATGTCTTGCTCCCCAACACGATCAAAAGGATCATAGGCGTGTTTCTGTTTGTAAAAGCAGCGAAGCGAGCCATTTCGACGGGTATAATGGTACAAGGCTGTGGCCTCATCCCCATAATCGATAAAAAGGAGGTACCCCATTGAAATCAGGGAAGCGACTTCAGCCACGAACTCTTCAAGTCCTAGGTTAATTTCTGCAATTTGACCCCTTCCCAGCGAAATACCTTCTTCAGCCAACCGTTTGGCTAAAAGCGGGGTGGAGGGCTCGGCCAGGTGCTGGACGAACTTCCCCTCTTGATCTAACGCAACGTAGATTTCAAGGAGTTCCCCGGTTTCCTCACCCATCACACGATTCACCGGCAAGGCATCAAGCACTTCATTTCCAAACACGAAGGAGGGGGCAGGTGGGAGATCCGACGGATGGGAGACAGGCCTTAAGCCAAGAGATTCCTGTTTGGCTCGAAGACCTGGGCTTTTCTCAACAATGACATACTCATGAGGCTCGGTAAGATTTTTAAGAATCCTAGAGGCCAACTCTCCTGTCCCCCCACCCAATTCCACGATTCGTAAGGGCTCACCAAGAACAGCCTCCGCTCGTTCAACAGCCCTGGCCAGGGCAAAGGCAAAGGCAGGAAACAAAGAATTGGTATTAAAGGGCCCATCCCGGGCTCCTAGGGCCGGCCCCTTTGAATAAAACCCAAGGTCCGGGGCGAATAAGGCTTGAGCCATAAATTCCCTGAAAGTCATTGGGCCGTCAGCCTGGATTTGCGCCTTCAACCTTCGGCCCAACTCGGTTTCATCAACCCCCAACCGCCCCGGGGCCCTGTTACATTCAGTTCCCATCCGCCTACCTTACTGACTTCTTTCTGACGAGAAAAGCTTGAAAATTCCCTCGCAGAAACCCCCTGTAAACCATGGCTCACATGGATCTATGGAGCCCATAAAAAAGCAACGCTAAAGGGAAATCTTCCGAGAAGGCAAAAAAAAGGAGGTTGCCGGTTTGGCAACCCCCTTTCCAGAATCTCAGAAAATATAACCTTAGTTCATCTTAGTCGAAGTGGCCCCGGCTGGATTAATTTCAACCTGGTTGAGGGGGCCTTCCACGACCGGCAACAGACCCGCTCCCGGCGAACTTTTAATCCGCATTCTGTTGGGATCGGAGGCGGTTTCCACTGAGGCTGCATCATGGGACGTGGCTGATTGGGCTGAGACACCGGCCCCATCCGCATTGGCCTGGCCTGGGTCATTGGCAAGTGATTGACCGGTGACAGGAGATACCCCTGCGGCTGGATAACCAGGATGATTGGGAAGCTGTCCCGCCTGCGCGAAAGCAATTGACACGGTGAGCGCGGTACCAGCAAGAGCTACTAGAAGAATGTGAATGCCTTTCATAAGTCCGCTCCTTTGTTATTACAGGTTAACGCCGATGAAATCCAAAAAATTCGCGTCAATTTCCCCTGAAATGAAGGGTAGATCTTATTCATTTTCCCACTGGAGTGTCAAGCGAAAGACAGGTTCACTTGGGCTGGCTGCCAACCTTAGGTTTTAGCCATCCGGCGTGGCCGTCTAGGACCACCTCGGCCACGATACGGCACCCTTGGGCGAAGGGCGGGCAATCGGAGGGTCAGGGTGGTTCCTTTTTCCGGCCCGCTTTCGATAGAAATCCTTCCCTGATGCTCCTCCACGACTTTCTTTACCGTGGCCAGGCCCAAACCGGTCCCTGACCGCTTGGTTGTAAAATATGGTTCAAAAACCTTATCCACATGTTCTTCAGGAATTGGTACTCCATCATTATGAATAAGAATGTGAACCTGAGGTTGACGGCCCCTTTTCAAAGTCGCCGTGACCCGCAAATGGCCTCCAGGGGACATGGCCTCCAGGGCATTTTTAAAAATGTTATGAAACGCCTGTTGCATTTTCGCTTCATCCCACAGAACTTGGCCCATCCGCGCTGGATAATCCTTGATCACCTCAATTCGGCTCACCTTCAAATCCGTGGCGATGAGAGCCAGGGCATGGTTGAGAAGATCCGGCACCTGACACAGACGCCGGTCTAATTCCAGCGGCTTGGCAAAATCCAAGATTTCGCGGAGAAGTGTTTCAATACGGATCAAGTCACGGATAGCTGCCTCAACCCGCGTTTGGGACTCAAATGCCAGACTTCCTTCCCCCGTCACTTCCTCGAGTTGAGCACGAATGTACCCCATAGGTTCACAGATTTCCGTGGCTAGGAAGGAACTCACTTCCCGTAAAGCGGCTTGCCGCTCATCCCGTCGAATCTCCGGCTTGGGAGGGCTCTCAACCGTGGATTCGGACAAAGATTTTTGTGAAAGATCTAGCGAAGAAAAAAGTGTGAGTTTCGCCGAGGGATCTTCAAAAAGCTGGGAAAGCTTAGTAGTTCCTGCTTCAATTTTTTTGGCATCGACCTCAGCCGATTCGTACTGCATGGGAGTTTTGGACGCCAGGGTCACCGTGCCTGCTACTCTACCCCTCACAAAAAATGGCACGATGAGGGTCGAACGAAACCGCTCCCGGTACAGTTGTTTATAATCTTGAAAGCGGCCCTGGGTGGAGGCGAGATTCTGGTCGGTTCGAGGTTTTCGGTGCCGTACGGCCCAACCCGAGGCCGATTCGTCCATTGGAAGCCGCTGGCCGGGAAGCAGTTCCTTCTTATGACCACCCACGCTCCCTAACACTTCCAAGAGGGCCGCTAAGGGATCATAAAGCGTCACCCAGGCCCGGTCGAAGGGTAAAGTCTCCCCGACCACGGTCAAGATGCCGGTGATTCCCTCTTGAATTTCAGGGGTGGCGCACCTCTGCATCGAGGATGAATCCTCTTGCACCAAGGAGGGAAGAGGTTCTTGGACCACCGGTGGACGCCCAAGGATGACGGTCGAATCAAATAGCCTGGCTCGCTGTAACTCACCCGTGATGTTTGTGCTGGCAGACTCGATGGAGGCCTTATCCCGCTTTGTAAAGGCGGTGCCTTCTTTCTTCCCGAGGACCAGCGCACCGTAGATTTGCGCCTCATCACGAAGGGGAACAGCCAGAAGATTTTTAGTCCCTGGGGTAACCATCCGAAGTTGCACTCCCCCTTTCGGATCAGAACCATCTGGAGTTCCCTTCCCATCTCCCTTTATCCAATCACTTCCCGAAAGCGCCCGGAAGATCGCTCGGACCTCCCGATCGGTAAACCCTCGCGATACCTGTGGGATCAGGGGGCCATGTTCCTGATTGATGATCGCCACAGTTGTATCCACCCCCAGGTCATTGATCGCAGTGGTCAACACTCTTTGAAGGGTACTTTGTTTGGTAGTGGTTGAGGAGTCCGCGGCTCGTCTCATTCGTTGCATCCGATCCTCTGAAATTACGTTGGAAGATTCTAACGGGGCGGGGAAGGGTATTTCAATTGATGTTGCGAATTCGTCGAGGCCGATTCGAGGAGACCACCATTTCCATGCTCCCTCGCTCGGATATCACTAGATTCAGAAAGCCACTGACGAGACTGATGAGAATCGCCCCTCCCACAGTAGGCCAGAAGCCCTCAACGTGAAAGCCTTCCACGAACACCGACACCACTTGGAGCAAGAAGGCATTAATGAGCACCATAAACAAGCCCAGGGTCACGAGGATAAAGGGAGCAGAAAGGAGATAGAGCACGGGCCGGACCATGGCATTGAGGAGAGCCAGGACCATGACTGCCACAACCCCAGCAGCAAGCGAATCGATTTCTATGCCCGAAATGACCTGGCTAGCAACAAGCACGGCAACCCCTGTTACCCCGCAACGAATGAGAAACCCCCGCATGATGCGATAATCTCCTTAGGAAGCGAGCTCCTTTGGGCTCGTTTCCTTCACTAGACCCCTTTCCCTCAGGGACAGCGGATTGAGGGACCGACCCTGGGGAATCAAACAGACTCACCCCAATGGGCTGGCTAGGAAGCTGACGGAATCACCAGGTCCAACGATTTCTGGCGCTTGGTCACCTTATCGTTGGGATCGTATTCGGTCACGAACTCCTTGGTGGAGTTTTGGGCCGAGACCGAGACAGTTACACCAACATCCTCGTTATGCATGTGCATGAAAATTTCGTAATACCCCGAAACATTCGTCTTTCCTTTGGCGTCGTGTCCCCCCTTCTTCTTGGGCATGACATGGACCTCAATCCCCGGGACCGGCTTCCCAGCGGCATCTCGTACGTAGCCAAAGACGATGAAGCCATGCTCGACGTTTGATTTGACAAACACCGGTCTAGGGGTGGGGGGATCGGCCATTGGGTTTTTCAAAGTCGTCAGAAAGGTGGCTAAGGCCATGACTTCTTCATCGGTCATGAGCTCTTTGTATTTATCGGGCATCTTGCCCTTACCCCCTTTATGCTCTTTTTCAAATCCTTCGGCATATAAATACGTCGGATCGAAGACTTTTCGCTTGATGTCTTCAACTGTTAGAAAGCTTCCGATATTGTCGAGTGCCGGGCCTCGTTTTTTCACGCTTCCCTTGCCCCCGAGCTTATGGCAGTTGTAACACTCGTAAAGTTCATACACCTCACGCCCTCGGTCAACGACGGTCATGGCCCTGCCTTCAGGTAAGTTTATCGAAGCCGGGGTTGCCATAACAGGAGCAAAGTTACTCAGCCGAGCTAAAACCTCTGCGCTCGCGCCCTCCAACGCCTTCACCTGCTGAAGAAGGTCATCAACCCTTCCTTGGCTGGCCTGAAATCGCTCTAGTTTTCGCTTTAGTAATTTTTTAATTTTTCCCTTTTCCACTTCCGGGTCATACTGAGGCCAAGCTGAAGCCCCCCAAATATAAGCCCCGGAGAGCAGCGCATAAAACAGGAGGAGAGCAACGCCAGCCGGCCAGCCTGAGAGTCGGGGGAGGGGGGGTGCATCCAGAAGGAGAAACACCAAAAATCCTAACCCGACGTAAGAGACAAACATCCACTGAAAAGCAGGGGGAAATCCCACCGCGCCGCTTCCGAAATACATCAGAACCCCCAAGATGACCGAAACAATGAGTTTCCAAATAATCCTGGAAAAAGTGGAACCTTGTTTCATGAGCGTTTCTCCCTTGAAGGGTTGCCTTTTCCCCGTTTGGTGGCTGTCAAAAAAACCTACACCAGCATAGCGAAACAGCCCGTTTCCCTCAAGACTCAATCGCCCAAGATGCGGGAAACGGACCTAACTGGCATTCAGGGGGTCAATTCCCTTGGTTGCTCATTGAGGGCCAGGGCATGGAAAACCAACCACGTAATCTGAATAAAACAAGGACCATAAGAGGAAGGTGAAGGAGAATGCCCACTATCCCGAGCACAGGTTCCCCGATCCAAAAGGCAATGGAAAGATTAAACGCCAACACCACATAGTAAAGCCCGCAGCCAAGCAGGAGATCGCCACCTCGAATAGGAGAACGGGCCCGTGAGTCCAGACGCTGCTCCACCACCCGAAACCCCGTCATGGAAACCAGACCAACGACAAACCAGCCAATGAAATTGGCGATGGGGACCCCAAAATAGAGGCCGTGTTCGGGATATCCGTAAATTTTGCCAAGAAACCAGCGCTCGCCCCGCAACGCCACCGGATCGATCACGATATCACTCAACATAAAGAGCAAGGCCGTCAGGAACACCACGGCCCATGAGGGAAGGGCAAAACCCCGAGATTCACCGGAAGGTTTCCGGGGGAACAAAAGCAAGAGGGCCAAGCAATAGCTAGCGTACAAGAGAAAGGTAAAGGAGAGCGAGTCCATGAACGGAATGTTGGATATATAGAGTTCTTGGCCAACCGTCGAACCTGTATAAAAATAAGCCCCAAAGGGAACATGAATTCGAGTCGAGGAAAATTCGCAAACAAAGGCTGTGCACCAGGTGATTCCAAAAAACACACCCGTTCGTTTCCATCCTAATAACCGGGAAGATGAAACTAGGGAAATGGCTAAAAATACAAATACATAAGGCCGGAGTAGGATGGTCTTAATGAAGAGAATGGGGAGATCCACTGAATATTGATTGCCGGAAGCTGTTTAGAAAATTTACACCCTCACCTTCGCCCCTGCCGAGCCACCGCCGCCGTAGTAGCTTATTCAGCTACGAAGGCTGGAAGAGGAGCTTCGGCTTCGCGTCTACGCGCCGTAACGCTTCGACGTGCAGTCAACCACCCTAAATGGGGGGGGGTACGTTAGGCATACCCATGATCGCGAAACCACCCAACCGCCTTTTCCAACGCGACCTCGACGGGGGTTTGAGGAAGATCAAGTTCACGACGGGCCTTGGAGCAATCGTAATGCATCAGATACTTGGCCATTCGGACCCCTTCAAGCGGAATCCGCGGAGGGTGATGGGTGATAAAATCAGCTATCCACGTATTAAGATAGGCGAGTGGGAGCACCACCTTTTGTGGGAGCTTGACCAGGGGGGCCTTAACCCCGGTGATTCCACTGAGCATCGTAAACAATTGCCGAAGGGTGACATTGCAATTCCCAAGGATATACCGTTCCCCCAGCCGGCCTCGCTCCATCGCTCGAAGGTGACCAATAGCCACATCCTCCACATCGACTAGGTTCATGCCGGTGTCCAGGTAGGCCCACATGCGCCCTTTCATAAAGTCTACGATTATTTGCCCAGTTGGCGTGGGCTTGACATCGTATTCACCGACCGGCGCGGAGGGGTTCACAATCACCACAGGAAGGCCAGCCCGAGCGAGCTTCAACACCTCCAGTTCAGCCAGGTATTTGGATTGTTTGTAATCCCCGGCCATCTGGGATGGGGAAATGGGGGTCTCCTCTGTTCCTACCCCCCCATCATGTGGCAACCCAATCGTGCCAATCGTACTGGTGTAAACTATGCGCTCCACGCCAACCTCTTGCGCCGCTCCCAATAGTCTTTTCGTGCCTTCTACATTGACCCGGTAAAAGACCGAAGGGTCTCGATCCCATAAGGTGTAATGGGCGGCCACATGGTAAAGATGTCGACAATCAGCCAGGGCCTTTCGAAGGGAAGGAGGATCAAGCAAGTCCCCAGATACCTGTTCGACCTCCAGCCCCTGAAGATTCTGGAGATCGCTTGTAGGCCGAACCAAAACCCGGACTCGGACCCCAGTTCCAAGCAAAGCTCTTACCACGGCAGACCCGATGAACCCTGTTGAACCTGTCACCAACACCATCATGTCACGTTAGACATTCAAGATTTGGAGGGGGGAAGGAAAAGTAGATCGCCAGCATGCATCCACGGGTTCACACCCGTGGCTTTCTGCGGAGGTGGGTAAGGATTACTTACGGCGGCTGACAATATACTGAGCAATCTCTCGTAAGGGATCAGCCTTTTCATCAAAACCGGCAAGCCGGCTAATTGCCCTGTCCACACAATCCTGAGCTAAGGCCTGGGACTCCTCAAGGCCATAGAAAGAGGGGTAGGTCTTTTTTCCCCTATCGGCATCCGTTTTGGTTCCCTTGCCCAATTCCTCAGGGGTACCAGTGACATTCAACAGATCATCGGCAATTTGGAACGCAAGGCCCACGTCTTCGGCATACCCTGTCAGCCGTTCCAATTGGGTATTCGAGCTCCCCGACAAGAGAGCGCCCACCCGCACAGCCGCCCGGATCAGTTGTCCGGTTTTGTGGGCGTGAATGGTCTTCAGGCCTGCTAGGTCCACCTCACGGCTTTCCGCTTGAATATCCAACACTTGCCCTCCAACCATGCCCTGAGTGCCAGAACCCAAAGCCAACTCATTGATGACCCGAATTTGGCATTGCGGATCGAGACCATTCACAAAATCCGGACGGCTGCAAAACTCAAAGGCCATGGCCTGGAGAGCATCTCCTGCCAAAATCGCAATCGCCTCCCCAAAAATTTTGTGGTTCGTGAGCTTTCCCCGCCGGTAATCATCGTTATCCATGGCGGGAAGATCATCATGAATAAGGGAGTAGGTATGGATCAGTTCAAAGGAGGAGGCGACAGGGAGAAGCGCTTTGGGTGGGGGGGCAATGGCCTCAGCGGCCGCAATCGTCAAAATGGAGCGAATCCGCTTTCCGCCAGCGAAAAGGCTGTACCGAATGGACTCATGAAGGGTCGAGGGGGAGGTATGGAGGCTAGGAATGTGAGACTCCAGAAACTCATCAACTTCCAGACGTTTCCGTTCAAGGTAGTCCTCAATATTCACAGGAATAACGGAACCTTTCTTTAGCAGAAGGAATAAACGGGTCGAGAGGGTAGCAAATGAATTTTTTTCGTGTCAAACCGCGGTTGTAAACACGAACGACCAATCCGTTACCGATTCAGTGCCTACCTCTCTGATTGTAATTGACCAGGGGGCCCGCTATACTTTTGATCATGAGCATTCGGCGATCAGCAGGCGAGTGGGCCCCTTTGATGCTGGGGATCGTGCCGGAAACATGTGGGGTATGCGGTGACGGGCTCTATCGAAATACCACCATGCTGAGAGGGGGGTGGTCTCGCTGTTCCATCTGTAACCGGTTCGTTCACTACGCCTGCCTTGCGAGCGGAAAGGTCAAATTCCTTAAACGACGCCCGCGGGTCTGCAAAAACTGCCAACAGGCCACGGAGGACACCCCTTCGACGGACAGCCAGCACAAAAGGGCTGTCGGCTCATGAAGTCCCCGTCCAACCTTCAGGTGGCCCCAGCGGGGCGTTTTCCTTTGGCCCCGGCTATCCAATTGGTAATTGCGGCACTGGTCTTATGTTGGAGTGGGTTTTTCACAATGGATTTCCTTCTCAGTGGGGTTTACACCTGGCCGCGGGCAAGTCAGACCATTGCGCTCTCCTTGGCGGGGGCGATCTTGTCCTATGAATTTGTTTACAAAGAGGAACGGGCCCGGGCACAATCGGCACCCGGACTGATTCCCATAAAATCCGTGGTGTATTTCTGCTTTATCCCGTACCTCTTTGGTAGTTTCGCCCTCCTTGCACTACTGAAGGTGGGGTAAGGTCTACCTGAAGTTAAGGGGCAAAAATAGGAAACTCTAGCAGGCTGTTGAAAAACCATTTTGGCACAGGGGCAACACAGCACCTAGGAGATCAGGGACGGCACCAGAATAGCCCGCAGGATGGTCAAAAAGGCCGTCCAGCGCGGCCGCAGCAAGCGAGGAGGCGAAGGCCGTACTCTGTTCGGTACGTTGAGCCTCCAAGCGCCGCGAGAACAAAGCTGGCGGACTTTTTCAACATCCTGCTAGTCTGCGCAGGAGGGTCTGAACACAGTAACAAACCGGTTAGGGCCTATTCGAACACCAGAGTCGGAGAGCCCGAAACCGTAACCGTAGGAGCACCAAGAATGAAAAACGTGGAATTGAGCCTCGATGGAACGATGCTGACCATCAAAATTGACCTCTCCCAGGAATTCGGCCTGTCTTCTTCGGGAAAGACAACCATCGTTGCCACCACAGAGGGAAATGTGACTATTCCAGGGCGAGACGAGAAAATCGGGCTGAACATCTATAAGAAAAAGTAACGGGCCGCCACACTCCCCTTAAGCCTGACGCGCTTCTCGCAGAACTTGGGCCGTCCACGACTTGCCGGTACCGACGAGATCAGCCGGGGTACCCTCTTCAACCACCTCGCCACCACGGCTTCCTCCTTCCGGCCCCAAATCAAGGATCCAGTCGGCATTTCGGATCACATCCAAATTGTGCTCAATCACTACCACGGTATTCCCGCCCTCAACCAGGCGGTTCAACACATCCAATAGCCGCTGGATATCAGCGAAATGTAAGCCGGTGGTGGGCTCATCTAAGATATAGAGCGTCCGGCCGGTCGCCCGCTTGGACAGCTCACGCGAGAGTTTCACACGCTGGGCTTCGCCACCAGAGAGGGTCGTGGCCGATTGCCCAAGCTTAACGTAATGAAGCCCCACATCCGCCAAGGTTTGGAGCTTGGCTTTGATGGGGGGAAGATGGGTGAAGAAGTCCAGGGCTTCTGCAACAGTCATATTCAAAATATTCGCAATGTTTTGCCCTTTGTGCTGCACATCCAAGGTTTCACGATTGTAGCGTTGGCCTTTACAGACCTCGCAAGTGACGAAAATATCAGGGAGAAAGTGCATTTCAATTTTGATGAGCCCACCACCCTGGCACGCCTCACATCGTCCTCCCTTCACGTTAAAACTATAGCGGCCAGCCTTGTACCCGCGCACTCGGGATTCCGGCAGGTTGGTGAACAAATCGCGAATTGAACTAAACAGACCCGTGTAGGTGGCCGGATTCGACCGAGGAGTTCTGCCAATGGGTGATTGGTCAATGCCGATGACCTTATCCAACAGCTCCACTCCCCTCAGGGTTTGGCAGCCATCAATCTTGGGCGTCTTCTGATAAAGCAGTTGCGAAAGAGAGTGAAAGAGCACCTCCAGGACCAAGGTGCTTTTGCCGGACCCCGAAACCCCAGTCACGCAGGTCAGAAGCCCAAGCGGAATCCGCACGGTAATCCCTTTCAAGTTGTGTTTGGTGGCATCCACCACCGTGATGAACCCCTTTGGCTGGCGCTTCCTTTCCGAGAGTGCCACCTGCCGCTCACCCCGGAGGTATTGGCCGGTTAAGGAATCGCGATTGGCCTGAATGTCGGCGGGAGAGCCTTGAGCCACAATCTGGCCCCCGTGGACTCCGGCCCCAGGCCCCATATCAACAACATAATCTGCCGCCAAAATGGTTTCGGCGTCATGTTCAACCACGATCACCGTGTTTCCCATATCCCGAAGGCGAAGTAAGGTTTGCAAGAGCCGACGATTGTCCCGGTGATGCAAGCCAATGCTGGGCTCATCCAAGATGTACAAAACTCCCACCAATCCAGAGCCAATTTGGGTAGCCAGCCGAATTCGTTGGCCCTCCCCCCCGGCAAGCGTCGCTGCAGCCCGATCGAGGGTAAGATAGTCAAGACCCACGTTGATCAAAAACTCCAGCCGCTCTCGAATTTCCTTTAAGATGCGTTGCCCAATGAACCGTTCCCGTTCCGAGAGATCCAGCAACTGGAAAAAGCTGGCCGTCTCCCGGATGGAGAGCTCCGTCACCTGGGCAATGGACCTCCCGGCGATTTTGATGGAGAGACTTTCTTTTTTGAGTCGCGCCCCGTTGCACGCCGCGCAAATATCCAACAGCGAAAAATCCTGGTCTTCCGGACACCCTGGGGCCATGGCAAACCCGATCCCGTCACAGACTGGGCAGGCGCCATGCGGGCTATTGAATGAAAATACCCGCGGGGTGATTTCCGGGTAGCTGAGCCCGCATCGAATACACGCCAGGTTTTCACTGAACAGAACCACTTTCCCATCTTCCGTAAGCACCCCGACAAGGCCACGGGACAACTTGAGCGCCGTCTCCACCGAATCCGCGAGCCGACGCATCAGCGCCTCGTCCTCCTTCATCACGAGACGATCGACAATGATCTCGATGGTATGTTTCCGTTGTTTGTCGAGCGTGATAGGTTCCCCCAAATCCACGATCCGGCCATCCACCCGGGCCCGGACATACCCCGACCGGCGGGCCTCCAATAACTCCTTTCGGTACTCTCCCTTCCGCCCTCGGACAATGGGTGCCAGGATTTGGAACTTTGCCCCAATCGGCAAGGCCCGTATCCCATCCACCATTTGCTGAACCGTTTGAGCGGTAATGGCTTCGCCGCAGTTGGCACAGAATGGCCGTCCCACACGGGCGAAGAGGAGCCGGAGGTAATCGTAGATTTCGGTGACCGTCCCGACGGTTGACCGAGGGTTATGGCTGGTGCTTTTTTGTTCGATGGAAATGGCAGGGGACAGCCCCTCAATCGAATCCACATCCGGTTTCCCCATCTGCTCAAGAAACTGCCGGGCGTAAGCAGATAACGACTCGACATAGCGGCGCTGCCCTTCGGCATAGATGGTGTCAAAGGCCAATGAGGATTTCCCAGAGCCACTCAATCCAGTAATCACGACAAGTTTGTCGCGTGGAATGGCGACATCGAGATTTTTAAGGTTATGTTCCCGTGCCCCTTTGATAAGGATTTGGTGATGCATGCGAGGTTGGGTTGGTGACAAACTTGGTGGATTATATCATGAGGTCGCCCAAAATATGTGTGCCACTGGTTTATTTGACCGAGGGGATAGGGGCTAGTTACAATCCCACCACAGTATCATTCTGCCCTGTTTCATTCCAGCTTAACACGGCAGCCTGTAAGTCATGCGGACCTGAATAGGAGGTATGAATGCGGGTCAAGTCCTCTTTTCTATTTTTTACCATTGTATGCGTAGTGTCCCTCCACCTCTTGAGTGGGGTAGCGATTGCCAAGAAGTACGAATTGACAAGAAACAACGTACAAAAGCCACAAGATATTGACAGCACCCAGGTGTCGCTATACGGGGTGAAGTTAGGAGATTCCGAGATTGACGCGGTTGAAAATTTGGTCAATTCGAAGATAGCCGGGGTCAGAGTGGAACAGGAAGGGGTGTATATCCTCCTGTGGGATCAATCAAACCCCGTTGGAACCATGGCCGGTGTGGGCATTATGGATGGGAGAGTGAATTTAATTTTTATCAATAATCGGTTTGCCTACAAAACCCGTGGCATTTTCCGGAGGGTTCTGACCAGTCAGAGTACCAAAGAAATTCGAGACCTGTTAGGCCCAGAAACCTACGGTGACGAAAACGTGTTGGGCGCCATGCTCAAATATGAGGAGCAAGGATTTTTGGTGAACTATTTGGGTCGGGATATCAACGTCGAATTCGAACTGCCCTAACACCTAACTGTGTGACGATCACACCCAGGGGACTCTATTGACCTGCCTTCGCCATCCCCTGCACCAACCCGAACTTGACAGGCGTATCGACCGGTCGGGGAGAGGAGTCCTCATTCGGAACCCCCTCCACTCGAGCTATTCCGTCCAATGAAGGACCGTCTCGTTTCTCATCACCCGTTAGAAGAAGAACAAGGCCTTGAGGGATCACTACGGCCACAAAGCCTGGAGGAGTACATCGGCCAGGACCGAATGAAAGAATCCCTCCGTGTGTGTATGGAAGCCGCAAAGCGTCGCGGTGAATCTCTGGACCACGTCATTTTTTACGGCCCACCGGGACTGGGGAAAACCACCATCGCCCACATCATTGCCCGGGAAATGGGTGGGGCCATCCGTCCCACATCGGGTCTCGTCCTCAATCATGCGGGCGATTTAGCGGGGATCCTAACCAATTTGCAGGAACACGACGTGCTCTTCATTGACGAGATCCATCGGCTCCTGCCCGCCGTCGAAGAAGCCCTGTACCCAGCCATGGAAGATTTCCAGATCGATCTGGTCATCGGGCAGGGGGCCTCCACACGCACCATGAAATTGGATCTTCCCCCATTCACCTTGGTGGGGGCGACGACCCGGGCGGGAGCACTCACCTCCCCACTCCGCGAACGGTTTGGGCTGGTGTACCGGCTGGACTTTTACTCGCCAAAAGAACTGGAGATCATTGTGGCCCATTCAGCAGAACTGCTGAACATCCCCCTTGAACCAGAGGGGGCGACGGAAATTGGGACCCGCGCCCGAGGCACACCCCGCATCGCCAATCGGCTCCTCAAGCGCGTGCGGGACTTTGCAGAAATCAAAGCCCAGGGGGTGATCACCCAAAAGGTGGCTCAAGACGCGTTGGACTGGCTAGGGGTGGATGCGATGGGCTTTGATGACATGGATCGCAAGATTCTGCTTACGATCGTCGAAAAATTCCAGGGCGGTCCCGTCGGCGTCGAAGCCCTCGCGGCCGTCCTCCAAGAAGAAAAATCTACCCTGGAAGATGTGTATGAACCCTTTCTGATGCAATCCGGTTATCTCGACCGCACCGCCCGGGGTCGTCAAGCCACAGCCAAAGCCTTCCAGCATTTCGGGAAAACGAAAGACCTCTTCGGGTAAGTTTCAACCAGCCCACCCTCTTCACATTCCCCTTGTCTCGAAAATAGGCCCAAGCCCTTAGCGGTGGTTTTTCCAGGATCGGATGGAGGAAGAAAGAG
>JACZVJ010000142.1 GCA_022572725.1 Nitrospinota bacterium
GGAACAACACCGGGATGAGTTCGGCTACAGCCAAGTGCCCTGGCCGTTAGACACCGCGGTGCACCTCCGGGACCGGCAAACCAAGGAACTCGTCCCAGCAGGAGCCATTCACGTCAAATACAGCCCAGGAGGCCTGGTTGATATCGAGTACACCGCGCAGTACCTCCAGGTGATGCACGGACATCGCGCGCCATCCCTCCAAACCCCCAATACCCTTCAGGCATTAGATGCATTAGCGAAAGAAGAACTCTTAACGGGAGAGGAAGCTCAAGACTTGAAGGAAGACTACCTGTTTTTGCGGCAGGTGATTGATGCTCTCAGGATCGTTCGCGGCAATGCCAAAGATTTAGTGCTCCCCAAATCAGGCTCAAATGGACTCATTTTCTTGGCGAGGCGCATGGGGTTCATCACCGAGGATTGGCTGGCAGGGGCCAAGGCCCTTGAACAAGAAATTCAGCGCCGAATGAAACAAACCCGCCAGGTGTTCACGAAGCATTTTATGAACCGCCAACCTGAAAGGCAGACGAAGCCCCGTTCCAGAAAAAGCCCATCACGGAAACCTGTATCATCTTGAATAGGGTAGGACCTAACCGAATCTTCCACATCTCTTCATACATCCTCACTAGAACACTCCGATAATCTCTTTGGAAAAAGCAGAAAATTAAATTTACTTTCTAATGCTTTGGACCAGAACATTATTGCCACTATTCCTGTCATGCCCGTAAGAAAGAGCATCCAGAAAATGACTGTTGGAAGACTAATGAGTGAGAAATTTCCGTTTTTCCTGTTGGTTCACTGATGAACTGATTAATGACTCGCGAGGCGGGTGAGATTGGCATTGACTTGGGCGAGCACCATGACAAAGGTTGCAAAATCCGCTTGCGTAATCGGTTGTCCGGTGATTCCCCGATCCACCACAATCACCCCCACAGACCTAGACTTCGCGTACAACGGCCCAAGAAGACAGGGTCCTTCGCCCCATTGATAAATGAATTCAGGTGGGACCCGCCCGGCATTCATTTCCGCGCGCAAGCTCTCGACCTTTACCGGTTCACCTCCCTTGAGTGACGTGGTCAGCAGATGATGATCCTTCACTCGGCACCGGAATAGGGGCAATAAGGTTTGGACTTGATCTCCATAGCTCACGCGGGGCTCCAGCATCCCGGATGCCGGTGAGATCAGGGTTAAGACGACACGCTCAAATTTGGCCGCTGAAAAAAGTCCCTCGGTCGCCAGATTGAGGATGAGATTAGGGTCTGAAGTCCCCAACGCCTTTAGGGTAAAGTCCTGCAAAAACGCCAACATGGCCTGTGAGGCTGCTGCTGTGCTGGAGGCCAACGGTGTTGGTGGTGGAGGCCCTTCCCTGTCAACATTATCCTCCCTCGATTCATCCGCTTCCACTGCTCCCGCAACCTTCCAGATCCCCTTGAAGAGGTTATGGTGTGGAGAATCGGTATCAGGGGGAGCCCACCCTCGGTCGGGCACAAAGAAATCTTTCTCAATTTTCACAGCATCGGCAAACTGGCAGGCTTTTTCAAACGCCCTCACCGTGAGGGTCTCGACAGTCTTGGGGGAAAGGTTAAAAGAAGTCGGGATTTTTTTCATGAGATCCCTAAAAGTGGACTGCGTAGATGGAGTGGGCGGATTCAGGAGGCAATGCCCTAATTCATTCGCACAAGAAACGAGCCCTTCGAGTTGCTCACCTGGCGCAGTCAGAGGCTTCCCTGAGAGGGTAGGTTTGGTCTCCATTAACTGAATAATGGCCTGGGGCATATGCCACTGCTTGGCAATCGTCACAGCAAGGCGGTACAAGGGTTGGCCCAACAACTCCTTTTCCAGGGCAGGAACACGGGCGGGATCGTTACTCCGTGCATGTTCCAGTTGTTGGTAAATATCCGGCAGGTAATGGGCAAGGATCAGATCCCCAAGGGAATAGAGCATGGCACTGGTAAAGAGATTTTCCCCTTGCCGATAGCCAATCGCCTCACCCAATTCCAATGCCTCAGTGGCGGCCAACAAGGCTCGAGCCAGAAGATGCTTGAGGTCCGAGGCACTCCCTCCCCGTTCCTCGGCTTGTTCAACTAACTGTGCCGCAATCACAATCGATCGAATGACGTCAAAGCCTATAATCGTGACGGCATGGGTCGGTGTTGCGACCGTGGATACCGTATGGTAGGCGGGGCTGTTAGCCATTTTGATGACTTTGGCCATTAGCGCCTGGTCCTGCATAATCACTTCGCTGACATCGCTGGCGCTGGATGCCGCATCCTCCGTGCGATCAAGAATGTTCCTACAGCTTTGCCGAAGAATGGGTAACGCTTCGCTGGCCTTGGTTAAGAGATCTCGGATCCGCGGAGGGAACCCATCAAAAATGTCAGGAGGTTTAGCTACCGGCATGTCATCCTTGAAGGGGGATTGACCCTGGCTCCCACCTTATAAACACGGCCTCTTTGATCAACAGCCTCTTTACCAGGGTCGAATGTTCTTGGGTTTTCACTGCTATTTTGGATTCACTTCAATGTCAATAAATCTCCTTATTCTTTATTTCGGATAGGTTATGAAAGTCTTTAGGCCAGTGAGGAAAAGCTCTAGAACCGCAGGGCCAAGGAATCGAAACCAGGAATTCTGGCACAGCCTGGAGCCAAAAATACGCACCGTTTTAAGCAGCGGTTTGAAATGAGGTAGAGGGATGTAGCTCACCTGAGGAGAGGATCACCCAATTGGGCAGGAGTCGGCCTGAATGGACTAGAACGTGCACCAAAGGCGCGTACTACTTAGCCTGGCCTCCTATTCCTCTGGTGAGGGGCGATACACCCCTCACAGAGGAAATCTATAAAGTTTTCTGTATTTCCCGCCGATCTATCCTAGAAGCCAGAAAAAAGCAATCTGGACCAACGGAATCGTATATCTCTGAATTATCGTTGGGAAAACTAGTATGCCAGCACACATCACCTGGAAATTTTTCGGGTTTTAATGCTGAGCCGCACGACTCGTTCAGAACCAATACTCTGACTATTCCTTTCTCCTATGGCATTCCGATCTCTCAAAGCTGAGGATTTGCGCGTTGGGTTATATGTTAAATTAGTTGGCTCCTGGTTTAAGCATCCCTTTTCCGCAAATTCCTTCAAAATTCAAACCCCGAAAGACCTCGCAATTCTTCGCGGCCTCAAAAATTTCAGAATTCAATACGACCCCGACCGGTCCGATCCCGACGCGCTTCCGGAAGCACTGCAGGAGGAAAGCGAGTTTTCCTCAAAACCCCCACCATCTCAACCATTAGAAAGTCAACCCCAAGAGCCCAACCCCGCTTTTCAAGAATCACTGACTCAGCGCGACGCTTATAAACAACGGCGAAAAAAACTCGTAGAAGCCGAAAAAGCCTATCAGGAGGTCCTGCGGGAGAATAAGACCATCATTCACGAGGTGAAAGTTGGGTACGTCAAGGGCGTCCGAAAAGCCGAACAACTGGTCACGACTCTCGCAGACTTATTGGAAGGGGACGGAATGCTTGTCGCACTGACGAACCTCCTGGGTTTCGAAGAAATGGGGAACGAGTTTTACTACCACTCGTTAAATGTTGCGATGTTATCTATGATCGTTGGCCACGAATTTGACTTCCCACCAGACAAGATCCAAGCCATAGGGATAGGAGCCCTTTTTCATGACATGGGAGAATTGGAGGAACAAGGAAAATTGATTCGTAAGGTGGGGACCCTCACGCAAGCTGAGCGCCTGGCCTTTCAGAAACACCCCGAAAGTGGTCGGAAAATGTTGGAGCGAGGGTTTGGAATCCCTGAATCAAGCCTTGACGCGATCTCTCAGCATCATGAACGCCTGAATGGAACTGGTTACCCTAAAGGATTCAAAGACCATGCCCTCCACTTCTTCTCCAAAATCGTGATGGTCGCGGATGCCTACGATGAACTCTGTAACCATCCTGAGATTGAAAAGAGTTTGACTCCCCATCAAGCCCTTTCCTATCTCTACCATAAACGCGTAGATGAATTTTGTGAAGAGGTCGTGGTGGCTTTGATTCGAAATCTAGGGGTGTACCCACCCAGTTCGGTTGTCGAGCTTAGTGATGGGTCAATTGGGATAGTCTGCACCATCAACCTGCTCGATCGTATGAGGCCGACGGTGATGTTGTACGCTTCAGATATTCCACGAGACGAGGCCATAATGGTTGATCTCGCTCTAGAGGAAACCCTGGGTATTAAACAGTGCCTTCAGCCAAAGGATGTGCCCAAAAGGGTTTGGAATTATTTAAATCCCAGGGGAATGATCAGTTATTTCGCCATGCAATCTGATGAGAAGGGAGATCCCTCCTTAAGCCGGAGTTCTGCTATGGTCCAAACGACCTAGGCCACCTCACATCCTGGGAAAATAATAATTTCCAAAGGGGTACTGAATTCATCTAATCCATACCATTTTTCCTATTAAAAAAAAGCGCTGGCCCTCTTCGGTGATTAAAACCCCTGTATGGGGAACCGAATCAGGCCAGCGCTTTTACTGTTTTAAATCAAGCTGGATTGGAAAAGTAGATTCACATTTCCATTGTTACATCACCCCACGTCTTTAGATTTTTGCGACCCCTCGCCTGGATTCCTCTCTCTTCACCTATTTCCGCCAAACCAAATAACCCAGCCATAGGACCCAAGGATCAAATGTCAAAATACAGAGCAAATTCATGGGGATGAGGCCGCAGTCTCACCGGATCCACCTCTTTAGTGCGCTTATAATCCAGCCAGGTTTCGATGACGTCTTTGGTGAAAACATCCCCTTTCAGTAAAAAGTCATGGTCCTGCTCCAGGGCATCTAAAGCCTGTTCCAGGGACCCTACGACGCTCTTCACCTTGGCCGCTTCCTCGGGCTCAAGGTCATAGAGATCACGGTCCAGAGGCTCGGGCGGCTCAATCTTGTTTTCAATTCCATTCAGCCCGGCCATCAACAGAGCAGCGAAGGTAAAATAGGGATTGCAACTCGGGTCCGGTGTTCTGAACTCAAGCCGTTTGGCCTTTTCGCTTTTTGAATACATGGGGATCCGGACGCAGGCACTCCGGTTTCGCTGTGAATACACAAGATTGATCGGTGCCTCATAACCCGGCACGAGCCTTCGGTAAGAATTGGTCGTGGGAGCCGCAAAGGCACACAAGGCATCGGCGTGTTTGAGAATGCCGCCAATATAGTACCGAGCCATGTCGCTAATGAGGGCGTACCCCTTTTTGTCAAAGAACTGGTTTTTTCCGCCTTTCCAGAGGCTCTGGTGGACATGCATCCCGGAGCCGTTATCCATAAAGAGGGGCTTGGGCATGAATGTAGCGGTTTTCCCCTGTGCTCTTGCGACATTCTTCACCACATACTTATACATCATGACTTGATCAGCCATCCGAGTCAGAGTTGTGAAACGCATATCCATTTCAGCCTGCCCGCCCGTGCCGACCTCATGATGGTGGACCTCCATCTTGACGCCAATTTTCTCCAGCGTCCTGAACATCTTCGACCGAATATCTTGTTGATGGTCCATAGGGGGGACGGGGTAATACCCTTCCTTGTACCGGGGCTTATACCCGAGATTCGGCTTCCCCTCATCGCCGGAATTCCAGAACCCTTCCACAGAGTCCACATAGTAAAATCCATAATTATAGGACTGGGCGAACCGGACGTTGTCAAAAATATAGAATTCCAGCTCGGGCCCCCAATAGCTGATGTCAGCAATCCGCGTACTCTTTAAATGGTTCTCAGCCTTTTGGGCCACAAAGCGGGCATCCCGAGTATAACTTTGTCCGGTGATCGGATCCCGCACATTGCACGTCAAGCTCAAGGTCGGAATTTCCGTGAAGGGATCCAAAAAGGCGCTCTCTGAATCCGGGAACAACAGCATGTCGCTTTCATCAATGGTCTGGAAGCCACGGATGCTGGACCCATCAAACCCGATTCCCTCCCGAAAAAGCTCTTCAGTAAACTCGGAAAGCGAAATGGAGAAATGCTGCCAAAGCCCTGGGAGATCAATAAATTTGAGGTCAACGATTTCCACCTTGTTTTTCTTTGCAAATTCCAATACTTCGCGGGGCTTCATTCTTAACCTCCTTTGAGACTGATGATAAACTTATGACAATGAATTCGGCTTTTTGCTACCGCTTGGCCAAAGCCAACTAGGAGCCTGTCCAAGATTAGACTGATCTACTGCGGTTGCGCCGGATTTGGCCAGATTTTCCGATCCTTTTCGTTAAATAGTCACCACTATTCGCCTCAAACGATCGAAAAATCTGACTCAAACCAGCA
>JACZVJ010000052.1 GCA_022572725.1 Nitrospinota bacterium
GCTTACCCTGCCGGATTCCCGGGCTAAGCAGGGAGAGCGTGGTGTTCTTCACCACCTCCCCACACGCGATAAGCCAGGGGAACCAATAGGCCAAGTGGGGTTTAACGGGTACGGGACCTGGACTATAATTTTAGTGGGACCCTTGACCTCTTTTTTCCGGAAGGAGGCTTCTGAGTTTTCTTTGATGCAAGGGGTTTCCGCAGTTTTGGTTGACGCTTGGAGAGAGGAACGGAGGGCTTTCGTTGTGGTTTTTGAGAGGCAGCCTGAGCTTTACGAGCTTTTTGTGCACTTAAGGACTTCCCACTGTATATGCGGACCTGATAAAGCTCCATAAGCTGGTCGATGGCGGTCTTGTCACCTTTCCTCGCCAAGGCCAACAACTGCCTTCGCTGTTCCATTTCTTCTTCTTCGGTGTGCGAAGTCACTTTACATTCCCTTTCCGTGTATCTCGACCCACGAACTTAGTAAACCCACGGTGCTGAAGGAAGAAAAATGGTTTACCATACCTGAAAAATCCTTTCGATAAGATGCCTCTTGCCAGTTTTGAAAATTCCCGACCACCCAAAGCGAAACCATTCCGAAAAGGACGTGCCCCGCATTCCGGATCCTGCCCCCGAGTTCTTCATCTATTCCAAAATGTTCGGGGCCGGTACAAGCAAAAGGCCGCGCACGTTGGTTGACGAACCCTCAAAGAAAACAGACTAATCGGGAGGGACCAAAAACCGACCTCCGAAAAGGTTTCAAAAAATTCACCGAAGAATTCACTCGTGGTGCCAGAGAGATGAATGGAAAGAATCGGATACAGACCACAAGAAATTCGAATGGGTCGCCAATCATTTTTTGTTGGCGAACACGGTGGCGTCACAGGAAAAATATTTAATTTGCTTAATAGGAATGATGGTCACCTCCTTTTGAGTGTCAATCTCCAGGATTTCCATATCATCACTAATGGTATGCCGAACCGCCTCATTGACGATCAATTCCTGATTATCCGTAAATACCACCTTGACCCAATACTGCACGGTATTCTCCTTATCTTGACCTTTGTCAGAAAATCCCACGTTTGCTCGTCACAAATGATTTCGCCGCCTTGCCAAAGAAGGTCGTCGAGTCCGCTCTCGTGACTTGGAATGAGCCGGAGCTTTCCCAAGAACCTTATGGCCCAATTCCTTCGATCGGAGCGTGGCACTTTCGACCGCATTCATCATTGTAGCCCGCAACTGCCCTTCCTCGATTTTATGGAGACCCGCAATTGTGGTCCCCCCAGGAGAGGCCACGCGGTCTTTCAGAGCGCCGGGATGCTCTCCACTTTCCAACACCATCTTGGCCGCCCCTAAGACAGTTTGAGCAGCCAGGAGCTGGGCATTTGAGCGGGAAAGGCCCATTTTCACACCACCATCGGCTAAAGCTTCAATCAAAACAAATACATAAGCCGGCCCGCCCCCACTCAAACCTGTCACTGAATCCATAAGCGATTCGTCAACGACCACCACCTTCCCGACCGATTCAAAGATGGCTTGCGCCATTTGAAGTTGGACGGAAGAAACACCCGGGCCCCTGGCTAAGCCTGTGGCACCTTCTAAGACAGTCGAAGGCGTGTTGGGCATCGCCCGCACAATACGGGTCTGGCGATGAAGAATAGCTAAAATTCGAGAAATAGGAACCCCAGCGGCTACGGAAAGAACCAGCCGGTCTTCCTTAAAAGGGAGACTTAACTCATACAGGACCTCATCTATGGCTTGAGGTTTTATAGCCAGAATGACGATATCTCCCCATGCCGCCGCTTTTTGATTGCTTGACCCAACCCGAACCTTGAACTTTTGCTCAAAGACCTCGAGTCGTTCAGACAGCACGTCAGTGGCAAAAATCTGACTGGGCTGAACAACCTGGCCTTTCAGCAGCCCAGAGACCAGGGCTTCAGCAATATTCCCAGCACCGATTAAGCAAATCTTTTTACCTTCCAACATGGGTGGGAGTATATCGTGTGCTGCATGTCCATTCAACTCATTGAAAAACGACCCATCTCAATCCCTGGAGACCCAAACTCCCATAAGACAACCCCCCCTCGCAGGCTGTTGAAAAAGCTTGCCAGGGTGATGCCTATTTCCAAAACATGGGGGGTGTTTCCCATTCGACTTGCCTGCCGCCTGTCTGCGGACGGAATCGCTCAGACAGGCGTCGTTGGACGTTACGTAGGGAGGGGGGGCTCAGAGGCCCCCTCTGTTGGAACACTCCTAGGGATGTGGGCTCCTGGAAAAGCAGGGCGTGGGGGGTCAACGCCATGCTCGCGGTTTCACCCAGGGTTGCCGGAAAATTCTCAAGGAGAGTATTATAATAAAAACGTTTCCCCATGTAGGGAATTCTTCTTTGGGGGCAATGGGTTAGCGCTACAGGAATGGATTGTGGAAAAATATTTTAAACCTAATCGGCCACTAACTTCCGTAATCTGGTTTGCCGCCAGAGGAAGGACGCTCCTATGAAGCAATGGACACTCATTTTTTTTCTTGCCTTAGCACTCCCTATTTTCCAGGCAACCGATAGCTCTGCACGACGCACCCATCTCACACCAGAACAGAAAACCCATCTGGCCCAAGCCAACGTGGTGTTGGTGAATGTCCTAGCTTTGACCGAAAAAGGGCGAATGGACCCAGGTTCTCTCCAGAAAGTTATCACCCGTCGGTTGGGAGAGATTGGGTACACCGTGACAACCGACCATACGCAAGCCCATGACGTGGTCTTTAAAGTCAAATGCGAAGAGCGGAAAACCTGGACCGGAACGACCCCCGAAGGAGGTGACGCCGAACTTGCCGATGCGCCAGCCCGCCTGTGGAAAGGACCAGCCTGCCTTTTCACTTATGTGTTAGGGGGGGAAAACCTGGGCTGGTACAAGGAAGTTCGTACTGAATTTGAAGATGCGATGGAAGCTGCACAAGTCGCCAAGGTATCTGACTCCGGAGCCTACGCCCTCCAGCAACTTACCGTAAAGTTGGAAGAGTATGATTTTCCGATTTCGGTCACGGCTGAATGGGGGCAGGTGAATCGTCTTCTTCAAGTCCTCGATTCCCCTGAAACACCAAAGTTGCGTAAACTCAAAATCCTTTCGATCCTGAATGAATTACAAGCTGCGGAGGCTTTACCGCATTTGACCGAGATCATGAAAGAAAAGGACCTAGCCGAAGAGGCGATTGTGGCACTTGCGGGGGTGGGGAGAGATTCTATTCCCCTGCTGATTGATTTGTTCAACACCTCCAAGCAGCCAGAAATCCAGGCAGCGGCAGCCAAGGCCCTGGGAGGGGTGGCTGCTACCACGGGTGACCCCAGGACAATCCCTCCTCTGGTAAAGTATCTGGAAAATGCGTTAAAAAACATGAACACCTCGGCGGATATTAATTTTCCAGTCCTCACCCAGGTTGTTTGGGCAATAGGAAAGCTACGAGACGATATTTCAATGGAACCCGTCGAGGAACTCAACGAAAAAGTCTGGTTGATTTACGATACTTCCCAGGAAATGACAGACCTGCGAGAAGCCTCCAGTTGGACCTGGAAACAACTCGACTTGGACGCCATGGCCACGTGAGCGAATAACTCCATGTGGTTCCAAATAGCGGTAAAGAAACAGGCACGCTTTTTACCTGCATCCACGACCTTTTATCCCTACCATGGTAGTGGAAAGGCTCCCCGAAACAGAGCCCTCAAAGCAGGTGAATAAACCTTTTTTTGATGAGTTATCATGATCCCTGCTTCATTTCTGTAAGGAGGCCTCATTATGAAGAAATGGATCGGTTTCTTGGCTCTGACCGTTGTGGTCTCCATCACCACTGACGGCTCAGCACGACGTTCTCACGTCACCCCCGAACAGCGGGCTGAATTGGCAAAAGTCCAAACCCTTTACCTGAAAGTCTTAGCCCTAACTGAAAATGGGCGGGTCTCCCCCGATGAGTTGCGTACCGTCGTCCAGGCAAGGTTTGAGGAAATCGGGTATACCGTGGTGACGGATCGAAAGAAGCCCCATGATGTGGAATTTAGAGTCAAGTGTGAAGAACGGAAACGCTGGGCTGGTACAACCAGGTCCGGAGGAGATGCCGAATTGGCGGATGCTCCAGCGCGCCTTTGGGAAGGTCCGGCTTGCCTGTTTTCCTACCGCCTGAAGGGTAAAGATCTTGGGTGGTACAAAGAGACAAGAACCAACTTTAACAACGCCGACGTCGCCGCGGAAAAAGCCAAGGCCCCAGATGCCGGCACCTATGCCCTTAGCCAACTCAAGATCAAACTGGAAGTATTTGATTTCCCCGTACTCGTCACCACGGAATGGGGCCAAACAGGTCGGTTGGCTTCCCTTCTCAACTCCCCAGATACTCCAAAACTCCGAAAACTCAAAATCCTCTCCATCCTGAGTAAAGTCAAGTCTAAGGAAGCTTTCCCCCTTTTGGTGAAAATGATCAAAGAGGGCAAATATGCCGAGGAGGCCATTGTGGCTTTGGCTGGAACGGGAAAACTCTCCATTCCCGTCCTCATTGATGTGTTTAAAAACCCAAAAGATTCCAAGGCCCAGGCAGCCGCCGCCAAAGGGCTTGGGCTCGTCGCCGCACACACCGGAGACCCAAGCACAATCCCACCCCTTCTGGACTATTTGAACGAAGCTTTGAAAAACATGAATACCACAGAGGATATAGACTTCCCAGTCCTCACGGAGGTCGTTTGGTCAATCGGAAAACTGCGGGATGAAACTTCGCTCAAGCCTATTGAGGAATTAAATGAAAAAATTTGGGTGATCCACGACAGCTCACCAGCAATGAAAGAGTTGCGAGATGCTACATGGGTCGCAGTCAAAAGCATCGATCTGGACTACCAAATCATGTAGAGGCCGGGGCAAGATGAAATTCTTTGTGGAGGGGTAGGCAAAGGTTGGCCCTGTTTCCGTGAAAATTTCAATTGTTGGTGACAACTCAATGCCTCGTTTCCATTATGGGCAGAAAAGTAAGGAGGAAGGTGGTTGCATGGCTTTCCAAGACGGAAGGCGTCGCTGATTGTTTCCGTACTAGGGATCACGCTGGGAATAATGGCCTTGGGATTGGCCACGCCAAGTACGGTCCCGGCTCAACTGATAGGCGAGGAGGCCGAGCTTGATCGACTTCAGGAAAAGGCCGAAGCTTCCATGGCACTGGGTGATCCGGAAGGAGCCGCCCTCAACATCGGAAAGGCGGCATTGATGGCCTCAATCCTGGCTAAAAAAGAGCCTGAAACCGATGCTGGCCAGATCTACCTAGGAATGGCATGGCTCTTTCGAGCCCAGGAAAACACCTACCGAGCCATTGCGCTTTTTCAGCGAGGGGGAGAAGGAATTCCGGCATCCTCCGGCGTGTGTTATTCACTCGCTCTTGGAGCCCAGGATGCTGAGCGCTCTCAAGAACCCTTGGGAACTCTGGCACCAACCGACCAGGACCAGCAGCGCTTTCAGGCGCAAGCCTTAGAATGGACTGAAACCATCAAAGAACTTCAGGCCGATTTTGAATGCCCGCGGTAAATTAAACGAGCCTAAAAGCTTGGCCATTCATCCTGTTAGCCATTTTGTTCATACAATGAATCAGTTGGGTGGGTTTTGGGGACACGCCCTGGGTGGATGCTGAGCAACCTTTTGGTCCTCCCCAAAAATTAAAGCCCTGAGGGTCTGTGTGAGGTCTGAAGCCAAGGTTTCCTGCATGACAGCAGCTGCCCGTGCAAGAGCTTCTTTTTGAGTCACATGCCCCTCTCTTCCTGATCGAGCCGCCACTCCCACGATCCGTTGGGTCGCCACTTCGACGATCGAGAACTCGCCACACCATCGTGCATAAGCAAACAGGGGATCAGGGACATCGATTTCCCAGACCCGGACCTTGCCCTGAACAGCCAAATCGGGTGCGTTTCCATTTTCACCAAGGGGGTCGTCACCTGAACTCGAATCTAGCGAATTCTCCGCTACCACCCGAAGGCCTTGTCTTCTGAGACCTTCAATAATCGCCGTGCGGACGGGGCCGGAGTGGTCACCCATCACAGCCACTTCCACAGCGAGATTCTTAGCTAAAAACTGCTTGAGCTCGGTTGTCAATTTCCCGACCCGATATGCAGAAGAAACACCCAATCCATTGGCCCGAATAATGCGGAGATCTGCATTGGCTGCCTCTCGCAGAATGAGAGTCGTGAGGGCGTGCTGAAGCTTTCCAATCCGTTCCAATTTGTCTCCGCTTTGACGGGCCTGATACACGGCATCCTGTACGGTCCGGTCATATTCCTCGATTCGCTGAAGTAGGGCTCCCTCCGCCTGTTGGCGATCGATCCCTGCGAGAACCACATGAACCCGGGTTTCAGGATGTACCCAGCGTTCCAGAATCCGGACGTTCTCCAGTACCTTATCCGTGGTTACACGGGTCACGTGCTCCAAAGCTAATTCGCGCTTGCTTGATTCCCGTCCCCCATCCTCAAGTAACCAATACGTTTCCCAGTCTTGGGAATGAGCATGAATTTCAGCCTTGAAGATTCTAGCGACCGCGGCATAGGCCCGCTCCTCGGCAATCGGCCTGGAATCACCCTCCCCCACCCCTAAAAGAAAGCGATTGGAGGGGTACTCAGAGCTTTGGCCCACTATCCAAGAGGGGGACCCATCCCGGTGGAACACGGAACAGCCGACCAGCCCTGGAAGACTGACAAGGATAATAACCATCCTCAGCCCCAACAATCTCATCCGATTGCTCTCCTTCAAAACATAACTCGGGAAGTCATGAAGCGGGTTTCCCCAGGCGAGAGCGTGAGATGGTTCTCAAACGCTTCTCCTAGGTTCCTCCCATCCTGGCCAACAGGCTGAAGCGTGACCGTATAGGACCCTGGGGGGATGAGAATCTTGGCAATGTGAATTTCATCCGGGAGGGTCCGCCAACTCCGCTTATCGGCTTCTTCAAAACCCAACGCAAGAATTCGCACCAGGGCGGAAACAATTCCTTGGACAACCCGTTGGTCCTTTTCGTCGGCTGCAGCGCCAGCGCCTCTTCCAAGCCCTTCGGCTACAGCCATTTTGACCGCCGCACGAGCTACGGCCCGAACGATGAGGCCCGGAAGGCGGTCATCCAAATTTTTCTTGGCCATTGCCGTGAGGTCGTGCACGAGCTCGGTTTGTTCATGGACAGACGTATCCTCACCCATTATCCGGACGGTTTCATAGGCCACATCAGATTTTTGGGAGACCAAATGGGGCAAAGCCACGCGCACGATCTCCCCCTGGAGCCCATACAGGAGAGCTTCGGCGCCCCGGTTTGGTTTCCGCCCGAACCTCGCCGCCTGTTTCACCTGCAAAACCAACGCCAGGGCCTCCAGGCTAATCGGAAGATCTATGAACTGATCTTCTATTCTAGGAGCGAGTCCATTGTAACTGATCACCACCAACCTCGCGAGGGAGGAAGCGTCAGGTTGTTGCCCTGGGACATCGGGAAAGGCTTGTCGGTATTGCTCATGGTCATCGTCGAGATGCAACAGGTCGGTTACCCGTAACAAATCCTCTTTCAACTCTCGAGGAATAGGCACGGAGGACCATGATTGAGCAAGACGATACGCCTCCAAGGCCTTTTCATAAGCCACGAAGGCGTTGTTGAGGTCATGACTGCTTTCATAAAGGATTCCGGTGAGGTACCGGGCGAAAGGGTCTTCACGGTAGTTGTCAGCCTCAACCGAGTCATTCAACACGTTTAATCGGTGATCGATTCGCCGGGCCTCCACCAACGCTTCATCCAAATCTCCAAGCCCAGCGTAATTCAGGGCTTTGACAACATTGATCATCACCTGCTCATAGGGGTCTCCTCTGAACGGCAACTTCGTATCGTTGATAAGGAGCGCTAGCGCTTGGTTGCGAAGGTGTCTTGTATACAAGTCTTCCGCGAGTTCATCGGCCTCCTCAAGAAACTGATTGCTCTCCTGAAAACGATGAGCAAGATGAAGGATCATTCCACGATCCATTAAATACAATAAACGACTGTTCGACCCGTAAAACGCTTCCGCCTCGGTGATGATTCGATCTGCCTCATCGGGATCACCAACCTGAAGACTCCTTTCCACCGCAGAATAGGGTCCTACAGTACTCGCACAGCCACCCCCAAGCTGGCTGACCACTAGATAGAAGAAGATAACCGCCAACCTGCCAAACACTGGAAAGAGCGAAAAACGGAAGTGAAAACGGAAGGAAGGGGGAGCGGGTGAAACGAGGAGTCTGCTAAAGAACAATCCACCAATCTTGGCCAAATGCACCGGAAATCATAGGGTCTAGAAAAGCGTTCGCCTTCGTTCAATAACCTTTTTGATCTTATGCTGCCCGATCCACGACTTCACATTATCCTCAAGGCTAACGAGTTCAAGATCCACCTGGTAGAAAACCGCCTTGATACCATCGGATTCATCCTGAATCGTGGAAATCTGGCCTTTCATTATATAATCAGCACCGAGCTCCCGCCCCGGGGCCTTCTGCGTATTCTCCCGGGCATGAATAGCCTGATCACGACGCTCTTCTCGTATCTCCTCTCGCTGGCCTTTAGTGGCCACAAAGGTAATTCTTTGGCTATTGGTCATTTCCCGTTCCAGATCGGCGATGAAGGTGTCGACATTGATATGCTCATGGCTTCGATTCCGGATGGTGCCCACAATAACAACCGGTGGCCGGCCTTTATCACGGGAAAAATTTTGCAGCCAGGGACGAGTCAGCATCTCTGTCACCATTTTTTCAGCAACAGCTTGGGAGTCCGTATCATTCCACCGTCCGCTCAGATCGATGACCACGCCGGTATCCACTCGGGTCACGCGCTTTTCCGCGCCACAGCCCGCCAGAACCAAGAGAACCGGGAATAGGCACAACACTGGAGTGAACCATCGAATGGATTGTTTCCCGGGGAGAATACTTATCATTCCTACACCTGGCTGTTTCTCAGTCTTAGGAAGCACCAGGGGAACCGGCCGCTTCCCGTTTCGACTCTTCCTGCTCCAGACGTTCGAAGAGACGCTCGCCATTTTTCTGCACAAACCCTCGAACCTCCGGATCCAGTTCCTGGGCTTGCGTTAAAGCCTCCTGCATGTCCTTAAAAGACAATTTTGCGAGGACATAGTAAGCCACCTTTTCCTCATCTTTATACCGATCGACAGGCCGCACCCCCCTGAGGGTCACGGCTGTGAAGGTCTTCACCGCACGCTCCACATTTTGTTCTTCGGTAGCTGTGGTAAAATCAGAGGCATTCGTGGAGGCAGCGTAGTCCCGCATAAGATAGGCGGTGTAGGTTCTAAAGCTCTTCGCCAATTCAGCGCGAGCACGGTTTTCCGCCGTCTCCCAGGCCAGAGGTTCATTTTTAATCCCAATGACGGACCCGACGCCATAGATAGCCTTATCCCCCGCTTCATTCATCGCCCCAGAACCCTCCTTGACCCAGGTCGGAGGGCCACCGCAACCAACCACCGTCAATAAGAGGAAGAGGCATCCCACGCTTAACGTCCGGTACATCTGGATTCCTTTCATCTTCATGGATGCCCTCCTTGGATGAGAAAACGTGATGGGCAAGCCCACAGGGATAAATTCTACAGTGCTTCAGGGGTTAGAGAATTCGTAAAGAAAATGCTAACATGGACCCCCTACCCTGTCAAGGAAATGAGCGCCAACATCGCGTCAGATAAGAGTTTACAGAGCTCGTGGGATAGGCCCCAAACAAAATCCAAAGGAACGAAAAAGAAGGAGGACCACCCATGGCCCAAGTCAAGATTGAGGATGGTATCATCAAAGTTAGCGAGCTGGACATTCAGGACCCAAAAGCGGCAAAGATCCTGGCTGAATACCCAGAAAATCGGTGGACCGAAGTCACCCGGCGAGCGATAAAAATCGGGCTCGGGTACCTTCAAGGTGGTGCACAGGATTGAAAAATCCTAACCCGGTGACTATCTGATAGCCACCTGATGGTAAAGCTTTCCAATTTCCTACCCCAAGCTTTTCTCCCCTTCTTTCTACGACCCTTCTTCACGTTCGTCGACGGAACTCATACGGCCCCGCGCCCAGCCCAAGCAAGAACTAAAGCCCCCGTTGAAAATGACGACATGACGGAAAAAGAATTTGAAGGACCAAGGAGAAGATGGGACTTTCCATTGAGTGTGATCAGATGCTGACCGAACGGGACCGGCACCAGATCACCTCGAGGGGCATGTCCTTGGAGGAAATCGAAAGACAGATCGAAATTTTTCAGCAAGGTATCCCTTTCGTCAAACTTAAAAAAGCCTGCCACCCTGGAGATGGGATTACTCAACTAACCCCCTCAGAAATCACCCAATTGAGCCGGGTGTTTGAGGTGGCCCTCTCAGCCGGCAGGGTCATGAAGTTCGTCCCGGCCTCCGGCGCAGCCAGCCGCATGTTTAAATCGTTAATGACCGTCTTGGGAAGCTCGAGCAATCAGACCCATCGCGCCCTTCCTTCCGAATCAGCCACCACCACTCCCGAACAGGAAGCGGTGAGACGGTTCCTGGCCGGCGTTCACCTATTTGCCTTTTACGAAGACCTCCGATCGGCCATGGCCCAAAAAGGGCTGGAAATTGAACAGCTCCGAGCCGAAGGCCAATTCGTGCCCATCTTAGAGTATCTTCTCCATTCCCCAGAGTTGAACTATGCCAAGTTGCCCAAGGGCCTCCTGAAATTCCATCACTATCCCAGCCATCCTCGGACCCCGATTGAAGAACACCTCGTAGAGGCCGCCGCCTATGGAAAGGATGCCCATCAGCAGACCCGTGTTCATTTCACCGTGTCCCCTGAACACCACGAAGCCGTCACAGGTCATGTGGAAGGAATTCGCCCCCTTTATGAAAAGGCCGGCGTGAAGTATCTCATCGGCCTGTCGACACAAAAAGCTTCAGGCGATACCATAGCTGTAGACCTCAACAACCAGCCCTTTCGAGACCAACAGGGGAATTTGCTCTTTCGCCCAGGGGGGCATGGGGCGTTGTTGGAAAACCTGAACGACCTTCAGGGTGATGTCATCTTTATCAAAAACATCGACAACGTGGTCCCCGACCGACTGAAAGAAGAAACCTATACTTACAAACGAGCCATGGGAGGCCTCCTCGTCGAACTCCAAGAGTGCGTGTTTCATTACCTAAACCAGTTGGCCTCGGGTAGCTTGAATGAGGAACAGCTTCAGGCGATTGCTGACTTCTGCAAACAGAAACTGTCAACGGTGTTCCATAAAAAGTATTCTGGCTGGACAAGACAGGAGCGGGCGAACTTTTTATTTGCCCAACTACACCGGCCCATTCGAGTCTGTGGCATGGTAAAGAATACGGGAGACACGGGAGGCGGGCCATTCTGGGTAGAACACCCGGATACCTCGCTGTCACTCCAAATCGTCGAGACCTCGCAAGTGGATCCAAACGATGCAGAGCAACAAGCCATCCTGAAATCGTCAACCCATTTTCATTCAGTCGATATGGTCTGTGGCATCCGAGATTATTCGGGGAAACCCTTTGACCTTCGGCAATTCACTGACCCTGACACGGGATTTATTGCAAAAAAGTCGTATGAGGGGCGGGAGCTGAAAGCTCTCGAGTTGCCAGGCCTCTGGAACGGGTCGATGGCAAAGTGGAACACCATGTTTGTTGAAATCCCGCGCTCGACCTTCAACCCCGTTAAAACGGTGTTAGACCTCCTTCAGCCGGCCCATCAGCCGAGATAATGTGTGGACAAGGAAAACAAAAAAGAAGGGACGTAAGAACGGTCCGGCAAAGGAAACGGTGTGACGGAATAAATCTCCCCAGCGGACCTGGCTCCCACATCTCTTGCAGAGAAAACCCTCGGGTCCCATAATGGCGAGCCTGGACGAACCGAAATACAGGTAACTGAGGAATCCCGAAAAAGACAGACCTAACCGAAAAAAAGGGGACCACTCATGGCAGAAAAAATCGAAACCCTCCTCAAAGCCAGCCGCGTTATTGAGCCGACGGAAAAAACCAAAGCTCAGGCGTATATCAAGGACTACGAAAAAGAATACCAACGCTCTATTGCCGACCCGGAAAAGTTCTGGGACGAAATCGCAAGGGAGTTGGAGTGGTTCTCCCCGTGGACCAAGGTGCTCGAGTGGAACTACCCTTGGGCGAAGTGGTTTCTCGGAGCCACCTGCAACATTTCCTATAACTGCCTCGACCGGCACGTCAAAAGTTGGCGGAAAAACAAAGTCGCCGTCATTTGGGTGGGAGAAAAAGGAGAGGAGCGGATCTTCACGTACGCCGAGTTGTCCCGGCAAGTCAACCGGTGTGCAAACGCGCTCAAAGCCCTGGGGCTCGAGAAAGGCGACCGTGTCACCATCTACCTCCCCAAGATCCCCGAGCAAATCGTCGCCATGCTGGCCTGTGCCCGAATCGGGTTGATCCATTCGGTCGTGTATTCAGGCTTCAGCGCCCCGGCTCTGGAATCCCGGATTAAAGATGCCGAATCCCGCCTCATGATCACGGCTGATGTGGGGTACGATCGCGGGAAAAGCACCAACCTCAAAAAAGTCGTGGATGACGCGGTTGCCAATTGCCCGACCATTGAAAAAACCATCGTGGTGCGTCGAGAACAGCCTGGCGTTGCGCTCTCTGCCTCCAAAGAAATCGATTGGAACGAGTGGTTGGAGGGGCAATCGACCACATGCGAAGCCGTCGCGCTGGATGCCGAAACACCTCTCTATTTCCTCTACACCTCCGGAACAACGGGAAAACCCAAAGGGGTCGTCCACGTCCACGGGGGCTATATGGTCGGGACCTACATCACGACCAAATACGTCTTCGACCTCAAAGACGAAGATGTCTTCTTCTGCGTCGCCGACCCGGGCTGGGTAACCGGCCACAGCTACATCGTCTATGGCCCGCTCCTGAACGGAGCGACGATTTTGACCGCTGAAGGCAAACCCGATTATCCCAACCCGGGCCGGTGGTGGGATCTCATCGCGCGGTACGGAGTCTCCATTTTCTATACGACCCCCACGGCCATCCGACTCCTCATGAAATACGGGGAGGATTGGCCAAAAAAATACGATCTCTCCACACTACGGATTTTGGGATCGGTCGGCGAGCCCATCAACCCCGAAGCCTGGGAATGGTTCCACCGGGTCACCGGCGGAGACAAACCCATCATGGACACGTGGTGGCAAACGGAGACGGGGATGATTCTGGTCACTCCGCTACCCTGTGTCCCTCTTAAACCAGGGTCGGCCACACGACCATTTTTGGGAATCGAGGCGGACGTCGTTGACCGTGAGGGAAACAGCATTGAAAAAGGCGGAGGCTTTGCCGTCATTAAAAAGCCCTGGCCCTCGATGATGCGCACGATTTACAAAGACCCCGACCGGTACCTGTCGTACTGGAACAATATTCCCGGTTGCTACACCGCCGGTGATGTCTGCCACAAGGACGAGGACGGCTACTTTTGGTTCATGGGCCGAGCCGATGATGTATTGAAAGTCGCGGGGAACCGCATCAGCACCGCCGAAGTAGAAAGCGCGCTCGTGAGTCACGCCGCGGTCGTCGAAGCCGCCGCCATCGGGAAGCCACACAAAACCGCCGGGGAAATGATCAAGGCCTTCGTCATTCTTGCCCAAGGCCAGCAAGACAGCCACGAACTCATCAAAAGCCTAAAAGACCACGTCCTTAAGGAGCTGGGCAAAATCGCGGTCCCGAGGGAAATCGAGGTGGTGACTTCACTCCCCAAAACCCGCTCCGGCAAAATCATGCGGCGGGTGCTGAAGGCCAAAGAACTGGGACAGGATCCAGGGGATATTTCGACGTTGGAAGAGTAATTTTACGAGAAGAGATAGGTTGATTTTCCAACGGGTACCTACCCTGCCTCTTTCCCTTGAGGCAAACCATCACCCAATCTCGTCATTCCCGTGAAAACGGGAATCTAGACTTTGAGTTTTTCGAGAGTTCGCCGGGTTTCGCCACGGCCTGGGGTCAGTTCTAACATTCCTCTACTTCGTCAGTACACGAAGGAAGCTATTGCCCCATGACTCTCAATCCCGCTCTGAGACAATCTCGTTGTGCCGAGATTGAGGATTCACGCAATCGGTTGGAAGAAATTCAGTCGGTCCATTTTGATTAATGTGGTACGGAAAGACCTGACCCCAACCCTTCCTGACCCCAACCCTTGTGACCCCAACCCTCATGACCCCAACCCTCAAGTCATGAAATGGGGTCAGAAATGGGGTCAGGTCTTTCCTTGCCATATTCATGAAGAAATAAAATGGCAAAATTTTAGTTCCCTCATTACAACCTTTCCGTCCTTTACTCATAGCCTTCCGAGGAGGCACGATTCTCACTGCGGAGTGTGTAAATCCTAGGTAAGTGGCTTCGTCCAACTCTTCTGAGGCATCAACCAAAGACTCGCCCCACTTTCCCTTAACCTGGCCTCTATTCCGTCTCTTTCTTCGGTTTCACAAGGGAGGCGAGATCGTGATCGAGGTATGTCGCACATAATGGCCGATCACGTTGGGTCAACGCAGACGGCCCACCCATTTCGACACCGCTTGCCCGTCGCCTCTCCATGACATCCCTCATGGTCAGACGAGCTTGAATCGTATCGGCAGCATGCATGTCCCCGCGTGGATCAAGCGCATGCCCACCCGTGGCGATCACCTCCCCATCGACCACGTGCTGGACCTCGCCCAGACCACCCTCGCTGGCCAGCAGCAGACAATCGTGACGAGCGTCACACTCAAACACGTCGCCTGAGTGTTTCAGATGGCTAAAGTCTTACGAACAAACGACCTCCATGACCCATGGTTTTTTGACCGGCCTTAGAAATTCGGAGTTTTTTTGAATTGCAAGGCTGGGCCAGTTCTTGTAGCGGGCTTGTTACTTTCTCTCTGACCGAGGACTTTTCTGGCCCTCACACGACACCCAATGCGTACAGGTCCAATCATAGGCCTGCACCACCAGCCATAAAGTAAGCGGAACGAGCACCGCGACAAGAAGGGCGAGCAGAAGCGCCCGCATAGGGATGGAAATTTTTATCATGCTCATCTAAGGTGCGTCTAGGGCTGGGTAAACCTTTAACAAACATCTTAGCCAGGGGAAGGTAGAGCGAACAATCCTTTGTCCAAAGAGTTGGTTCAGATCAGCCCACGTTTTTGAAGGTAGTCGCGGTCGATGACCGGGGCGGGTTTTTGAGGCAGGTGGCCGCTGGCCTGGAGCAGCCGTTCGACATATTTGCCGATCAAATCAGATTCCAGATTAACTGAATCGCCGGGTCCTTTGACTCCCAGGGTGGTGACCTTGGCGGTGTGGGGGATAAGGGCCACCGCCAAGGCTTTGTCGGAGACTTGATTGATGGTGAGGCTCACGCCATCGACGGTAATGGACCCTTTCTGGATGCAATAGCGCAAGATCTCTTCCGGTCCTTCAATGGTCATCAGAATGGTATTCCCATCCTGGTGCCGGTCTCGGATGATCCCGACCCCATCGACATGCCCCGTGACAAGGTGGCCCCCGAGTCGCTCGTTGAGTTTCATGGCCCGTTCCAAATTGACCGGGGCTCCCACTGCCAGCATTCCCATCGTGGTCACTTGAAGCGTTTCGGTCGAGATATCCACGGAAAAGTTACCCTCCCCAATGTCCGCCGCAGTCAAGCAAACACCAGAGACACTCACACTCTCACCCACGCGGAGGTCCTGAAGGACCGTCGAGGCCAGGATGGAGACCTTGGCCCCAGCGAGACCACGGTCAAAGGCCTTGACCACCCCCATCTCCTCCGCGATCCCGCTAAACATCCTTATCTTTCCCCTCCTCCATGAACACCATTTTCACCACCCAGATAAGCACCCCGACCAACACGATGACGCCTATACCCGCGATGACCCCGATGATCACATCGCCTGTGGTTATTTCCTCTCCCATCGAGGGGTGTCTCCATTTATTCCGATTACGAAACTATTTCACCATTTGGCCTGCGGTCCGCCACGGGGTGACCACCACAAAAGCCACGGCGGCCAAGACCTGAAGCACGCCAATCAGAGCGAACGCCGCAGTATAACTAATGCCCGCTACTAACACACCTGCCAAAATCGGCCCCCCAGCATGGCCTATATCCATAATGGTCCCCCGCAACCCCATGCCCGCTCCCAGGTTACCGCTCTCGGACAAGTCCGCAATTAACGCCGCCGAAGAGGAGGTGACCACGGCTTCTCCAAAGCCAAAACCGGCAGCCAACAAGAGCAGACCTGGAAAGTGGGTGACCTGGGGAATCCCGGCGATGGTTCCACCGCAAATCACCAGCCCGAGCACAATCAGCGGCCGCCGGCCCACTCGATCCGAGACTCGTCCCATCACCGGCTTGGAGAGAAAGGAAGTAACCCCCTGCGCCCCGAATAGAATCCCCCCTTCGGCCAACGTTAACCCTATGGACAACGCATACAACGGCAAAAACGCCATGAGGGCGCCATTGGCAATCATTTTGGCCGCCTCCGCCAAACTCGTTGCCAGCATCTGAGAATGACGGATCACTTTTCGGAGCCCCACCAGAAAGTCTCCAACCACCGTTGAGGCCTCTTTCCGGTTCTGGTTTTCCAGGGGAGCCGAACGGAGGATAAGCCCGTACAACCCCAAAGCCAACAGGCCAAACACCCCCGCGGTTTCAAAGGTGCGGGAAAACCCACTCGTGTCCACCAACCACCCCCCAAGAACCGGCCCCAATAAGGCCCCTCCCTGGGCGGCCGAGGTGTACCACCCTAGGGCCGCTCCCCGCTGTGTTTCATACATCGCGGCCACGGCCGCTAACGCAAGTGGAGTAAAAATGGCCGTTGCGAGCCCATGGACAACCCGCACCACCACTAAAACGTCCAGATCTGAAATGGACGGGTACACGAATGGCGGGAGGGCAAACGCCAGCACACCCCCAAGCATAAGCTTACGCCGGCTCAGAATATCCGACAGGACTCCCATGGGCAGCTTCAAGAACACACCCGTCATGGTGGATGCGGCCACGACAAAGCCCACGGCCACGGGCCCCGCCCCCAAGGACTCGGCAAACGGGGCCAAGGCCGGCAAACGCACCAAGTTGTAACTGATAAACGCAAAAAAGCCGACTCCACACAACAGGATGAAACCAACGGTCGGGTTCATGACAGGGTTAGCCCTCCCAAGCTCGGGCTTTGCTCTTCAAGTGGAATCACGTGGTTGGAAGTGAAATGCCTTCGTAATCGGATAGATGAGAGTGTGATTCGGAAATTTCGGCAGGCAAAACCATGCAAGAAACGCAGCAGGCCAGTTTCGATCACCTTCTGTATTGCGAGGACACCTCCTGGGAGTCCAGCGGGAGGGGACGTTATCATCGGTCACCACACCTGTCAAACAAGTTTCCCAATATTTCATCCGAATCATTCGCTTGTAGGCCCTGAGCCAACACGAACCCATCCATCAGGACGTCCGTTCATTCAGGCGTCAGTTGGGACCAAGGCTCGACGCCATGACCTTTCCACCACTTTGCTATTGTGTCTCCTCAGGAGGTCTGACAAGATCTGCGGGCACCCCACCCTCTCCTCATGCCACCTCGAATTGCTGAAATCTTTGTGCTCCTCGCAAGCCTCCTCAAATGGTTCCTCCTCGCCTCCGGTGTGGGAGCCATGGTGGCCTGCTCCACGGCGCTTTTTCTGACTGCCTTGGAGGCGAGCCTGGGCTTGGTGCAACCCTTTCCCTATGCTTTCTTGCTCCTGCCCATCGGATTGATGCTCTCCGGCTGGATTACCACCTCTCTTTCACCCGAGGCCGAGGGCCAAGGGACCGACCGCGTCATTCACGCTATCCATCATCAAGCTGGAAAGATCAATCCGACGGTCATCCCTGCCAAACTCGTCGCCACAATCCTCACCATCACCGCAGGCGGTTCCGCCGGAAATATCGGTCCCTGCGCCCAAATCGGGAGTGGACTGTGCTCTTTGTTCGCCAATGCCGTGAAATTCGATGAGGTCGACCGAAAAAAACTCGTGATCTGTGGAATCAGCGCCGGTTTTGCCTCGGTATTCGGGACTCCGATCGCGGGAGCCCTTTTCGCTGCGGAAGTCCTGTTTGTGGGACGGTTCTTTTACAGTGTGCTCTTCCCCTCCGTCATTGCCGCAGTGGTGGGATTTCAGGTGGCTTCCGCCCTTGGTGTCACGTACCTCACTTCGCCATTGCACCCCTTGTCCCAATTCAGCCCGAGCCTGTTCTTTTTTGTGGGGCTTTCAGGAATGGCGTTTGGATTCATCGCCCTAGTCTTTGTTGAAATCTTACAGGTGGGAAGACGTCTAGCCTCCCAAACACACCTCTCGGGGCCGCTGAAGGGCTTATTGGGAGGCATGGTACTCCTAGGGGTCGCCCTGGCCTTCTCAGACCAATTCCTGGGCCTTGGATTCGTGACTCTTCATCAAGCCCTTCAAGGAAGCACGGTGATCTGGTACGCCTTTTTGCTCAAAATTCTTACCACAAGCCTCACTCTCAATTTCGGTGGAAGCGGCGGCATCGTGCTCCCCCTCTTCTTCGTCGGCGCGACAAGCGGTTCCCTTTTTGCAGAAGTACTTGGACTCGATTTGGGAATGTTTGCGGCGCTGGGGATGGTCAGTGTTCTCGCGGGGGCGGTCAATATTCCCATCACGTCGATCGTTCTGGCTATGGAACTGTTCGGGCCATCCATCGCGCCTTACGCCGCGATCACCTGCGTCATGAGCTTTCTTCTTACCGGCCATCGAAGCGTAATCCCTACCCAAATTCTCGAGGAGACCAAATGCAGTTCTATTCAGGTTGAGAAGGGACAAGAAGTTGGCCAAGCCATGCCCAGCATTCAAATTCGGAACAAGACCTTGACCAAGCTGGTGGTCAGCACCTTTCTGCGGTGGCGAAACCCTAAGCAAAAAACAGAGCCGTGAAGGCTTCAACAAGAATTCCCCCAAAACGTTTTTCACGAGGCGCAGGAATGACTTAACAGATTTTTTTATACAAAATCGAGAAATGGCAACAAAAATGCATTACCTTAGTTTCCCAAAATTTCCTTGACAAAATATCCCATTCCAGCCAATATCTCCAAACCATTTTTTGATCCATTCTCTCTTGACCCGGAACAAATCAATTTTTTATGTCGGACGTCTTCATCCATTCCAACCATTCATTCGTTCCACCGCTTCATCTTCCAAAAAACTAAAATGAGGTCTCCACCCACAAGAATGGGGTAAGAGAGACCTTATGCTATCTGGGCGTCAATAGAACCCTCGATTAGTCCTCAAGGAGGTTCAAGGTATGGGAATGCGTTTCAGCGGAAATGGTCAAGTTTGGTCCATTGTGCTGGCGGGGGGAGACGGCACACGCCTCACTCCGTTTATTACGCGCTGGCTCGGCAAGGCTAAGCCCAAACAATACTGTGCGTTTGTTGGAACCAGATCCATGTTCCAACATACTCTCGATCGAGCCGAACAACTTGCCTCACCTGATCACACCGTGACGGTCATTGCACGATCTCACGGTGAGGACGCTCTTTCCCAATTAGGAAGCCGTTCATCCGGCACTGTTCTTATCCAACCAGCTAATCGCGATACGGCCCCAGGCATTTTTTTGCCCCTCACCTATATCCGATCCCGTGCCCCCAGAGCCACGGTTGTGGTTTACCCATCCGATCATTTCATCTATCCCGAGGGTCCCTTCGTTGAAACCGTCAATCAGGCTGTGCAGACCGCCGAACAATTCCCCGACCGTCTGGTATTATTGGGTATTTCTCCAAGCCACCTGGAACTACAGTATGGGTGGATCCAACCGAGTCATGAACTCGGTCACATAGGAGGCTGCCGGATTAGGGCCGTTCGGGCATTTTTGGAAAAACCCGGGATCGCGGAGGCCTTGGCAGCCCAAACCGCAGGTGCGTTATGGAACACCTTCGTGATGGTTGGGAAAGTCAACACTCTTTGGGAACTGGGTTGGCGCTGCCTGCCGGACATGATGCTCTTATTTGAGCAATTGGAACGGGCTATTGGATCCTCAAAGGAAGGCACGGTATTAGAGTCTATCTATCAACGGATGCCAGCACGAAATTTCTCCTCCCACCTCCTCCAACGCATTCCTGATCGGACAGCCGTGATCGAGGTGACGCGCGTGCTTTGGAGCGACTGGGGACAACCCGACCGAGTCATTGCAACACTCCGGCAAATCGGAAAATCCCCTATGTTTCCGGCAGAGCTTCTTGACGCCTGACACCTTTTGATCAATTCTGGAAACGACCCGCTCACCAAACTTCGTCCCAAAATGGTTCTCTTTGGGCTAGAGGGGGCATAAGCCCGGGAAAGGGGCAAGATCTTCCCTGTCCAAGTGTGGAGGAGGAGAGTTTTGAAATTAATCCTGATTGGACAAGAATTCGGAGAGTGTCAGAGTGGGGCTCACCCCACGGGGGTTATGGCTTCCTGTTCGGTCGCATAAATTGGGACCATGGTGGAGAGGTTAAGATTATCCACCAGGGTTTTGACCGGGCCCCGTGGTTGGATCCAACTCATCCGCCGTTGCATACCGGTGAAACGAATATAGGTCAAGATGAGAAAGCCCAGGCCGGTACTATCTACATACGACAGGCCGCTGAGATTAATGATGAGATGTTCGGGCTCGGTCAGACAACATTGTTTCAGAACGGCTTTTAGATCCCACCGAGCCGCAAAGTCCAAGCGACCGTGAAGGTCAATCACCATCGCGTCCTTGTGAGCCCGTACGACGACTTCCATTCGCCAGACCTCCCTGTGCGTTATCGGCACCATCTCCCATCGACTTGATTAGGCAACGCGGTCTGGAACACTTTAAGCAAGGCCCAGTTTCGGTGTGCGGAGCGTGGCAACCACTCAAGACTCGCCCCTGCCGTGCGTTGGGTTTTTCTCAAAGGGGCGACCTTGATACAATCATGACCATACATGCCTCCTGCTATTCATCCAGTTGAACTTGTTCAGGTTCTTCGGCATCGACACCTTACTCCTGCCATCGTTTTTCTGCCCTCACGACGGGGGTGCGATGAGGCCATTGACAGCTTTAAGCATCGCGATGTGCCCATTTCTCCCAAACGGGCTTCCGCCATCGCTGAAGTCCTTCAGCAAATGACGGCCGATTTTCCCAGCATTGCCCATCATCCGCTCCTTCCCACGGTTCAACGTTATGGCGTGGCGGCCCACCATGCTGGTCATCTTCCTTCTTGGAAAATCGCTATCGAGGAGTTGATGCGCAAGGGGTGTCTCGATGCTGTCTTCGCCACCACCACCTTGGCAGCCGGCGTCGATTTCCCTGCTCGAACTGTCGTCATGACGCAATCCAGCATCCGGAAATCCCGGGACTTCACAGATTTAACGATTGCGGAGATTCAACAACTCAGCGGCCGAGGAGGACGGCGCGGAAAGGATTATGTGGGATTTGTCCTGGTCACCCCGTCCCCGTTCATTGACTTGAATGTGATCGCCAAGGGCCTGACCGGGCAGCCGGAGCCTATTGATAGCCAGTTCGTCCTCTCTTACCCAATGGTTCTCAACCTCCTGAAAGCCCACTCCGTGGACCACATCCAACCAATCCTGGCGAAAAGCTTCGCCCAATTTCAACTGGACCAACGGGCTGAAGCCTTGGAAGAAAAGGGTGAGGCCCTGCAAATCAAAATGCAACCCTTTGGCCCGCGCTTGTGCGCAGATTGGATTACCCAATGGCAACTCTTTGATTTGGCGAAAAAACGGAGGTCTCATGTTCAGGACCATCGTGAATCCCCCGACCTGGCCGCCCGCCTCCACTTTTTG
>JACZVJ010000143.1 GCA_022572725.1 Nitrospinota bacterium
GTACCTGGGCTAACAAGAGAATGATTATATTAAAGGATTGCACGAACCATGCCAGCCTGTAGTTTTCACTGTGACATTAGCCATGCGTGGCGTGGCCACGCGCCGCGTAATAAAGCCATTGACAGATGAACACCATACCTTGAAATCATTCTGAGCCTCCTGGTGATGGATTGGGAAGATAACAGTTCGACCAATTGGTCACGAAGTGGAAACCAACAAAAGGTCAAGGGGGGGGATTCTCTCAAAACCTCATGTCTGTGTTCAATCCCTTTGGGGATCAACCACAGCATCGGAGGTCGAAGACCGCAAAATGAGGTATCCTGCGACAGCGGATAAGATGGATCCCGTAATCACGCCCACTCTCACCCCCGGGGCGTAAGACGGATCTTCGAAGGCCAGTGTCCCAATAAACAGGCTCATGGTAAACCCAATACCCGTGAGAAGGGCTATTCCATAAAATTGGGGCCAGGTCGTCCCTTCAGGCATACTGGAAATTCCAAATTTGACCGCTGCAAATGTCATCCCGAAGACACCTATCTGCTTGCCTACAAATAAACCGGCAGCGATTCCAAGCGGAACGGGTTCCAGAAGAGAACTCATGGATAAACCGGCCAGAGAGACTCCGGCATTGGCGAAGGCAAACAGGGGCAAAATTCCGTAGGAAACCCAGGGGTGCAATGTATGTTCCAGATGGATCAGCGGCGAATGGCCATCCTCGTCCTGGGCTCTCAGAGGAATGGCAAAGGCAATGGCCACTCCTGCCAGGGTCGCGTGGACTCCTGACTTGAGCACGCAGATCCAGACGAATAGTCCGGTCACAACATAAGCAGCGATTCTCGTTACCCCGAGGAGATTCAGGGCAATCAACATCCCAATGCCAATGGCTGCCAAACCCAGAGAGGTGGTTGATAAGTCGGCCGTATAAAAAATGGCGATGATCACGAGCGCCCCGAGGTCATCCATGATAGCCAAGGCCAACAGGAAGATTTTGAGTGAAGCGGGCACTCTTGGCCCCAGGAGGGCCAGCACTCCCAAAGCAAAGGCAATATCCGTCGCGGCTGGAATGGCCCAGCCCCGCATGGTTTCAGGACTGTGAAGATTGAGGGCCACATAGACCCCGGCGGGGAAAAGCATTCCCCCAATCGCAGCCATTCCGGGAAGGGCAGCCTGGGAGAAGGAAGAGAGTTCCCCTTCAAGAACCTCTCGTTTAATCTCAAGACCGACCAGAAGGAAAAAGATGGCCATGAACCCATCGTTGATCCACAAAAGAAGCGGTTTGTGGATTTCCAGGGCTCCAACCTGGATGGCTACCGTAGTGGTGAGCAGAGCATCGTAGAGCCACCGGAGGGGTGAATTGTCTAAGGTCATGCCCAGAACTGCCGCCATGAACAAAATGATGCCGGCGGCGGCCTCCAGGCGGAGAAATTCTCTAATGAGGGTAATGGGCATATCGCTTTACGTATGGCGACCCAAAAGGAAAATGGTCGAAGTGTCGTGATCGTTCAAAAGGTTCCAGGTGACCTGGCCACTCATCCAGGCTCCACCTTTGTATCCCCCGACATAATTTTTTTGGGGAAAGCGTAATCATCCCGCCGGTAGTTGTGAATCAATTCATTGACCTGGTCTTGGGCCACCCCGGATTCAAGAAGCATGGTTCTTCCAGCTACCAAACTTGCTTCAATGAATTCCAGGACTGTTTTCGTTGCCCCGGCCTTTTTGAGAGCTTCACTGTGGGCTAAGTCCTTGGCACGTGCCAGGATAGGGAGCCCAGGGTACAGGTACCGAATAGCGGCAACGGCCTTTTCCACTGATTCCGGATGGTTAAGAGTCACGACCGCAAGTTTGGCTTTTCCGGCCATGGTAGCCTGAAGCACGTGGGGTTGGCTGGCATCTCCATAATACACGTGAAATCCTCTCGCCCTTCCACGGGCAACCTTCTCCGGATCATTATCCAACGCAGTATAGGGGACTTGGCTGTTTTGTAGCATCGACGCCAGCACCTCCCCGCCCCGACCAAATCCTGCAAGCAGAACATGGTTGTGGATGTCGCCCGGAGGACTTTCGGCCTCTCTCGTCTCCTCTTTGGGCTTGTCCAGACGGGCCGTCAAAAAAGAGGCCACCGGAACGAGCAAAGGGGTCATTGCCATGGTGGCGGCAATCAGAAGTAAGAAGTGCTGGAAAAGAACCTCATCCATTACACCAGAAGCCAGAGCCACACCGAATAGCACAAACCCGAACTCCCCACACTGCGGGAGCAACAAGGCCACTCGAACAGAGTTGGCGAGGCTGTGGTGAAAGGCCCGACAGAGACCGAAAAGGACAAGGGCCTTGATTAGCATCAGGCCCAGGACTTGACCAAAAATCACTAACGCTTTTTCAGTTAACAAGCCGAAATCTATGGACATGCCGATTGAAATGAAGAACAGCCCCAAGAGGTAACCCCGAAAGGGCTCCACGACGGCCTCGATTTGGTGGCGGTACTCGGAGTCTGCCAACAATAGCCCGGTGAGAAAGGCTCCTAAGGCTGCAGACAAATGCACCTGTTCCATGAGCCAGGCAGAACCCAAAACCGTAAGGAGAACGGCACCCACGAACCCTTCATGAGTCCGGGAGGTCGCCATATAGCGAAGAACGGGCTGGAGAAGGTACCGGACAAAAACAATTACTCCCGCAAGAACGACCAAAACTTTCAGAGCCCCCAGGCCAAAGGGGCCCCCTTCTGCTGCAAGTTTTTCCCCAAATAAAGGAACAAGAGCTAATAGGGGAACCACAGCAATGTCCTGCATGATGAGAATCGCAAAAGAGGATTGGCCATGCGGGCTCGTCATTTCCCCTCTTTCTGTGAGGATTTGAAGTCCGATGGCCGTGGAGGACAAGGCGAGGCCAAAACCCGCCACCAGGGCAATATTCCAGGAAATTCCAAAAAACCAAGCATACCCTGCAATGCACAACCCCGTGACAACGATCTGCAAAGTCCCTAGACCAAACACAGCCCGGCGCATGACCCAGAGCTTCGAGGGGGAGAGTTCCAGCCCAATGATGAACAGGAGGAAGACCACACCAAATTCTGAAAAATGCCGGAGAGCCTCCACCCGGGCAACTAATTCCAAACCCCAGGGTCCCACGATGGCTCCCGCCGTGAGGAACCCGAGTACTGACCCTAGGCCCAGGCGCTTGAAGAAGGGAAGCACCAACACCCCGATCAATAACAGGACGACCAGAGCTAACAAAACATCAGGGTGTTCCATGTCTGTCTCTCCTTTGAAAATGAATGACTTGATACATGACGGTCAGGATTCTTTAAGTCTCAGGATGATAACCGTTTGGGAAGATCTTTTGAAAAGGAAGGTCAAGCTAATGAGGTGAACGGCGTTGTTGCATGAACCCTAAAAACACACAGGAAATCATCACCTTACGTATTTCAGCGAAAATCGGAAAATGTATTAAATTCAATGAGGTAACGGCAATTATGCAACAACCCCCCCGGACCCACAAAATTTGAAGGGTGATAAGGATTGATTAACTTGGGGAGGATAAATTGGTGCCTGGGATTATTCCAATCCCCACTCGGAATTCATTCAAAGAGTTCGATACCCCTTCTTGATCGATTACTAATGAGATTCGTGGAGGGAGGCAGGCGTGACCTTTCCCCAGAAGGATCGGTACACGAAAATAGTGTAGGCAAGCGCCAAGGGAAAGCCAATACCGAACCATATGAGTCCCACCTGTAACCCATAGGCGGACGCAGCGGAATTATAAATTGTCAGGTTATAACTCTGGTCTGTCGTCGAAATCAGTAGATTAGGATAGTAGCCCCAGGCAGTGATCCCAATACCCGCCAAAATAAAAATGCACGAAGCCAAGAATGCCGCTTGATCCCGACCTTTCTGGCAAAAATATAGCATCAACCCCAAAGCCACTGCTGCCGCAAGGGGAATCGTATACCCTATTGGATACGCAGAGTAATTCGCACTCAGGATCGGCTGGACATTCTTGAGAAAAAACAGATTCAGGAGGATGATAGGGATCAGCACCCACCCGCCTACCTTCGCAAATCGATGCGCCCGTTGGTGGAGATCCCCTTCGGTTTTCATCGCAATGTAATAGGCTCCATGGATACCCAATACGGTTGCTCCTAAAATTCCCGTTGAGACAGTATACAGATCCAAAATACCTGGCTCAGGTCCTGGTAAAAACGTCGTCCAAAAGGGCGTAATAAAATAGCCCTCGGCATTCAGGGGCACCCCGCGAACCAAGTTGCCAATCGTGGCGCCAAAGACAACCGCTAGGAGAAGGCTGGAAATCGAAAACGTGACATCCCATATGGGCCGCCACAAGGGGTGGTCCAGGTGATTCCGGAGCTCAATGGCCAACCCACGCAACATGAGTAACCACAACACCAGGATGAGTGCCAAGTAAAAGCCGCTAAATCCCGACGCATAGGCTTTGGGAAACGCAAAAAATAACAGCCCCCCGGCTGTAATCAACCAGACTTCGTTTCCATTCCACACGGGGCCGATGGCGTTGAGAGTGAGACGACGTTCTTCCTCGGTGCGAGCCACGAAAAGATAGATAATCCCTGTCCCAAAATCGAACCCGTCCAGCACGATATAGACCGCCAGAACCAGGGCAACAACGATGAACCAAAATGTCTCCATTGTTGAGATTCTCTCCTAGGAGGGTAATTTCTCCACTGGTCTGTCAGTCGGGGTCTGTCTTGAAGCCGGTCCGTGGTTGACGGTTTCTGAAAACAGAAACAAAAAGAGGATTCCCAGGAGAAAATACATCCCCACAAACCCAATTAATGTGAAGAGCACATTACCAGAATGGACCAGCGGGGAAATGCCTTCCGAAGTCCGAAGCAAGCCATAGACCAACCAGGGCTGCCGACCCAATTCCGCCGTCATCCAACCAGCTGTTGTGGCAATATACGGAAACGGGGTAATCAACAAAATGGCCCATAGGACCAGTTGGGTCTTGAAGAGCTTCCCTCGCCACAACAAGAGCCAGGCGGGGATCATGATGCCAAGAAAAATCGTCCCCAAGCCCGCCATGATATGGTAGGCATAATAGAGGAGTGGGATATTATCGGGCCATTGGTCACGGGGAAACGCGTCCAGCCCTTTGACTTCGGCCCAGAGTTCGTCATAGACCAAAAGACTCAGTCCCCATGGGATCGTCAGAGGGTTGTCGATGGTGAGGGTGTCCATATTGGGTTGGCCGATGAGAACCAATCCAGCTCCCCGCTCCGTCTTAAAGAGACCTTCAAACGCGGCGCCGGTGATGGGTTGATGCTCAAAAACTTGCTTGGCATTTCCATGGCCGGTTGGATACAGGAGAAGAAGGCTGGCGAGCGCTGCAACGGTGACGCCAGTCCGCAGAAAGGTCTTAGCATACTCAGTGTGCTGATTGGAGAGGAGGTAAAAGGCGCCTACCCCGGCCATCACAAACGATCCGGTTGCCGCCGCCGCTGTCATGTTATGGGCATACTGCCAGAGCAACCACGAGTTTGTGAGCAAGCCCCACAAGGAGGTCAAGTGGAAACTCCCATCCTCCGCTATCCTGTATGCCACCGGATGCTGCATCCAGGCATTGGTTGCCATAATGAAGTACCCGGAGAGCCAGGAACCGAGAAACAGCATGACGGAAGCCAACCAATGAACCCGCTGACCCAACTTCTTTTCTCCGAACAGCAAGACGCCCAGAAATGAAGACTCAAGGAAAAAGGCCAAGAGGCCTTCCATGGCCAGTGTCTGGCCAATGACCCCTCCAGTTAACTCTGAAAACTTCGCCCAATTGGTGCCGAACTGGAATTCCATCGGGATCCCCGTGACGACACCAAAGGCGAAGCTCAGGGTAAAAATCTTAATCCAAAACCGGGCCGCATCATTAAAATGGCTGTCGCCGGTCCAGAAGGCACGAGTCTTAAAGTACACAATCAACAAAGCGAGACCCATGGTGAGTTGAGGAAAGAGGTAGTGAAAGGTAATGGTAAACGCAAACTGCAAGCGGTCATACAATAAGGCGGCTTCCATTATTGTTCCCTCATTTCCTTTTTCAAAAAAACACTGCAGCAAGCGAGCCGAATGACAAGGTGAACACCCCGCGCCTTGAACTCATTTGGTTAGATAGCACTTCTCGCAGTTTTTGGAAAAAGTGGGATAGTAAAATTCCCGCCGAAGCCTCTAATCGAAGAAATTCTTTA
>JACZVJ010000144.1 GCA_022572725.1 Nitrospinota bacterium
GCTGGGTTAACTGGACCGGGCTAGAGTCTTGTTTTTCCATTTACCTGGGGGACCATTTTCTGGGTTTCTTATACTAAGGGATTCGTAACACTATAACGCCCTCAACCCATTCGTCATGCCCGCGCGGGCATCCAGAAATCCCAAGAAAAGCCTGGATTCCCGCTTTCGCGGGAATGACAACGTAGGAAGTAATTCCAGCATCCCTGTTTTCTCAACCACTGACTTAGTAATTTGATCGCTTGACAAGGAACTTCGAGGACTTGTTTTGGCTCAATGCCTTTCGCGGAGATACCACCGCTTAGGATAGCCCGGATTACCATCAGGTGCGAAACAGGAGGGACCACCTCGTAATGGCGCCCTTCCGTTTCGGGGAAGGTGTAAAGAATTTTGTCAGTTTTGCCGATGAGAGGTGTGGACAAAAATGTGAAAAGTTATTGAAAACAGGAGGAATTCCTCAACCCGAGCGCATGGGATACATACAAATACTAAAATTTTCGTCGAACAATTTGTACAGCCCCGTACTGTGAGGGATTTCAGGCCGTACGGTTTACCTTTTGTTGTCGAAACTGGGGGGCACATACCATTTCCTTGGAGTTCGGTTCAGAGGGTTAACGGTGAAACCGCTTTTTGGCGAATTTGGTTTCTTTAACAGTTCGTCATGGGCGTGCCACCTACCCATACATCATGGAAATGTGGACAGGCACCGGCGGGGACTCTCTCGTAAGGAGTGAGGTGTAAGGCGTGAAGAGGGAAAACCATTCTTTTTTTCGCCTAACACTTCACCCATGACGCCTCACGAATTATGGGGTTTCCCCTCACGCCTCACGTATTTTCTAGACAGGTGTCAGATACTGTTAACAAATCCAATACCACTCGGGAGAACATGGTGAACGAAAAAAATCATGAGGAGAGAGGAACACAACCCCGTTTTGGAACCGTGCTCTTCCTTCTCACGGTCCTTGTGGGGATTGTAGGGACCCTCTACTTTGAGATCCTCTGGGATTTGGTAGCGGATTGGTACAATGATCCCGACTATTCTCATGGGTTCCTGGTTCCGTTGCTGTCCGGCTATTTTGTGTGGGAACGCCGGCGGAGCCTCCAGTCCATTTTCATCCAACCAAGTTTGTGGGGCGTTCCTCTCTTGGCGTTCGGATTATTCATGCTGGTGGTCGGATCGATCGGGGCCGAGCTCTATACCCAGCGGGCTTCACTCATTGTCGTTCTTGCAGGACTCGTCCTTCTCATCCTCGGCAAGGAATGTGTTTTTAAGCTCAGTTTGCCGATTGCATTTTTGTTTTTTATGATCCCACTTCCTGCCATTGTCGTGAATACTATTGCCTTTCCCTTGCAAATTTTTGCTGCCCAGGCTGCGACCTTTTGTCTTTTTAATTTAGGGATTCCTGTTCTTCGAGAGGGGAACTTGATCGCCCTAGCTGGAGTCACTTTGGAAGTCGCTGAGGCTTGTAGTGGTCTCCGCTCTTTACTTTCACTTCTTACTCTGGGCGCCGTCTATGGCTATTTCTCCCAAGATTCCACCTGGAGGCGATGGGCCCTTGTCCTTCTTTCGATTCCAATAGCCATCATCGCCAATGCCATGCGTGTGGCGGGAACCGGTGTCCTGGCCAATACTTGGGGGCCTGAAGCCGCAGAAGGGTTCTACCATACCTTTGAAGGATGGCTCATATTCATCGTGGCCTTTATTCTGCTGCTGGGGTGTGGTTCGGTGTTGTCGCGATTTGGGAAGGGGAAATTCAGAGGGGAATCGGCTCCAGCAGGGCCCTAAACTTCGAGTTCTTTTCTGGGGTTGTGCCTTCCCTTGGCCGTTCTCAGAAAAATGAAGGAATTTGCACCAGAGTTGGAGGTTGTATGAAAACTTGGCCTTTTATCCTGGCATCCTTCATCTTGGTGGGAACCTTGGGATTGATCCACTCCCTCTCCCACGGTGAGTACATTCCGGCCAAAAAATCGTTTTCTGAGTTTCCAATGACGATTGCCGGTCGGTGGGAAGGCCAAGAAATTGGCCTACAGGAAAAGGTGTTGGAGGTTTTGAAGGTCAGTGATTACTTAATGCGGGTATACCGGCTGACCAACCATTCAGACACGATTGACTTCAATCTGCCTCGGATCCCTGTTTCCCTTTATGTGGGGTATTACGCGAGCCAACGAACTGGTGCGACCTACCACTCACCGCAAAATTGTTTGCCGGGCGCCGGGTGGCAATTTATGGAATTTGAGTTGCCGGTGATTCAACTCGACAATGGTCCTTCCATTCAAATCAATAAGGTATTGATACAAAAAGGAATGAATTATCAATTGGTTCTTTATTGGTATCAGGATCGTGGTCGGGTCATTGCCAGTGAATACTGGGCGAAGGGCTACATGATTTGGGATGCGATGACCCAAAATCGTACCGATGGGTCGTTAGTTCGGATTACCATTCCTGTCGTCGATGATCCTGAGCAGGCGTTTGAGGTCGGAGTGGCCTTTTTACAGGATATGTGGCCGCGCCTCATTGAGTACCTGCCAGAATCCCGGATGACAAAGGTGTCAACGCTGTGAGTGTGGTTTGGCCGGTCCCGCTCTTTGCCAGCATCGTGGCATGCCTGCTGTTAGCAGGTGTGATACTGCTGAAAAGGCGTCACGGAGCTGTGGGTCGATTTTTGATCGTGGTGTTAGGTGCCACGGCGTGGATTCAGACATGCACCGCGTTGGGTTTGGTGGATAGTGTACGAATGCCGACCTGGAAACACATGGCCCTCTTTGGAGAAATTGTGTTTCCCATAGCCCTCTTTAAAGTCAGCGCCTCTTTTATCAACGAAAAGGAAAAGAATGTCGCTTTACCTGTTCTCTGGCGTTTTCGTGCGCTGGCCGGTCTTGGTGTGATTTGTACAATCTTTCTTTTGGTTCCGTTCGGAATTCCTGGCGGTATCTCGGACTCGACTTTTTCTGGAACGATTTCATCAGCATTCGGAAAATTCATTGGGATTTTTATCCTGGTTTCCTTAGTCATGGCACTAGCCCAGCTTGAACAGGTGCTTCGAGCGTCTCGTGATCCCTTGCGGTACCAGATTAAATTTGTGGTTATGGGGTTAGGAGGACTCGCCGGGTTTTCGATTCTCCAAGCTAGCGGCTTAGAGGCGTTCGCCGGATGGAGTATCGAGTATGCCTTTGCTAGCGGCATGGTGACCCTGTTATCGGTTGGGCTGATGGCTTACGGTTTTGGCCGGTGGCATCTTCAAGACATCAATCGGGTTGTCTACATCTCTCCCCAGGCTTTGTACACCTCGCTGACCCTCCTGATTGTGGGAGGGTATTTTATCGTGGTGGGGGGGCTGGGAGAACTTGTTCGCCGGACCGGTTGGGAAATGGGAGACGCCTTGGGGTTGCTTCTGGTTTTTGTTGCCGTCATGGGGTTGATGGGCATTGTCCTTTCGCGGCAAGCCAGAGCGGAACTCCGGCTCTTTATCGCCAAGCATTTTTATCGGTCAAAATATGACTATCGCTTAAAGTGGTTTGAGGTCATGGACGCCTTTCGCGCCTGTGATTCCGTCAACAGTATTTTAGATAATTTCCTTGAGCTGTTGATCCGAACCTTCGGGGCTGAACGGGTGACGATCTGGCTTGCCTATGAGGCCGACGGGTGTTTCCATCAGGTTCGCTCTACGGACCTCCAGTCCCCTCCCAAGCCGTTAGAGGCCGCGCATCCCATCGTTGTCGAACTTCTGGCAAGTACCGGAATCGTCGAACTTTCTCACGCGGAAGAAACTACCCGGCCCGGTTGGAATCCATTTATTCAAGCCACCCAGGCTGTCTTGTGCGTGCCGTTGCGAACCCCCGATGAATTACATGGGTTTGTCACGCTCAGCCAAGAATTTGGAAACGATCGGTATAGGCAAGATGATTTCGATTTGCTGAGGTCCATTACCCACTACGCCACCATCCAGCTCTCGCAAGCCAAGCTGACGGAAGCGCGCACGGCCGCTGCCAAATGGGAAGCCGTGAGCCGATTTGCCGCCTTTTATTTGCACGACCTGAAGACCTTGGTTGCCGGATTATCCTTAGTCACGCAGAATGCCCAAGTCCATGGGAAAGATCCGGCCTTCCAGGAGTCCGCCATGCAAACTGTCACCAACACGGTCCGGAAAATGACGGGCTTAATCAACAAACTCTCTTCCCAAGCTCGATCTTTAGCCAACCCCGACCCTGAACCGTTTCATCGCGTGAATATTAACGATGTGATTGTGGACGCGATCCATTCACTCAAGGAGGGTATCCGGAAACCGGTATTCTCGCTGGCTTCTTCCCTTTCTCCAGTATCGATTGCGCCCGATCAGTTCAAACAATTGTTCATGAATTTGGTTCTCAACGCGCGACAGTCGGCTGGAGAGAAGGGAGAAATTCGGATTACAACCGAGCAGGTGAACGGGGCGGTGTCGGTCACTATTGCAGATTCTGGACCCGGTATCCCGGATTCCCAGCTCCGGACTTTATTTCAACCATTCCAGACGACCAAACCTGATGGTTTCGGCCTCGGCCTTTACCAATGCAAAGCCATTGTTGAGCAATCGCGTGGAAAGATCCGTGTAGAAAGTCAGGAGGGACAAGGGACGCATATCTCTATTACGCTGCCCGTGGCCTAGAAGGCTTGGGGAGCGATGAAGAATCAATCTACCCAGCGAGGGGGAAAGGGAGAGATTTTCCCCGGTTAGGAGCCTGCCATGGAGTCAACGAACGGAAAAGCACAACGGCCGACCCTCTTAGTGGTGGAAGATGATGAGGACCTTCGTCAACAAATGAAGTGGGCCCTCTCCTCCGATTATGACCTCCGGGAGGCGGGTGATCGTCAGTCGGCAATCCAGGAGATTCAATCGGACTCTTTACATTTGGTTATTTTGGACCTGGGGCTTCCACCAAATCCTAGTGATGCGACAGAAGGGCTGAGGGCCTTGGAGGAGATGTTATCAATCAATCGTGACCTCAAGGTGATTTTGGCCACTGGCAACACCGATCGGGCTCACGCCCTTAAGGCCATCGACCTTGGCGCGTACGATTTTCTGGAGAAACCGATTCAGTTGGATGTTTTGAAGGTTGTGCTTCAACGGGCGAGCAACCTGGTCCATCTTGAACGGGAAAATCGGGCGCTCCGTGAACAGGAAAACCGCAAGGGGTTTGACGAGATGATTGGGGACAGCCCACCCATGCAGAAAGTGTTCGAAACGATTCGCCGTGTAGCCCAATCTGATATTTCGGTCTTGGTTGTTGGAGAAAGCGGCACGGGAAAAGAACTCATCGCGCGCGCGCTCCATCACCAAAGTGACCGAGCTCAGGGGGCCTTTGTGGCGATCAATTGCGGTGCCATTCCAGAGACCTTGTTGGAGAGTGAGTTATTTGGCCATGAGAAGGGCGCCTTCACTGGTGCGCATGCCAGACGCAGGGGACAGATCGAATCGGCCCACAAGGGCACCCTTTTTTTGGACGAAATTGGCGAACTGTCTCCTGCCTTGCAGGTCAAACTCCTGCGATTTTTGCAAGACCGGCTTATCCAACGTGTGGGGGGCCGAGAGATGATCGAAGTGGACGCTCGAGTCCTCGCTGCGACCAATATGGACCTCCAGAAGGCCCTAGCAGAGGGAAGATTTCGAGAGGACCTGTATTACCGGCTCAACACGGTGACTATTCCAGTTCCCCCCTTGAGGGATCGTGGTGCGGACCTGATGATATTAGCCGAGCGACTTTTGCAGCGGATTGCGGCGAAGGCCAAAAAAAAATATGGTGGGTTTTCCAAGGATGCGAAGGTCGCCATTGAGCAGTATGCTTGGCCGGGAAATGTTCGCGAATTGGAAAACCGAATCACCCGTGCAGTGGCTATGGCCGATGGGTCGAAGGTCACTGCCGAAGACCTCCAGTTGGATGGACCCGAGTTGGTCCACGTTGGGGATACCCTGAGGCATGCCCGTGAAATGACCGAACGGGAACTCATCCACCGAACCTTGGAGAAGACTCAAGGCAACGTGACACGGGCCGCATCCGAATTAGGGGTGAGCCGACCGACGTTGCATCAGTTGATTTCACGATATTCTCTGAGAAGAAACTGAGTGCGGCTGCTATGGGTTTCGAAGGACCAAACGTTTCAAGGAAGCCTTGTCAAACCATCTAGTGTAGTGTTTCACGCTGTTCTTG
>JACZVJ010000145.1 GCA_022572725.1 Nitrospinota bacterium
GCGATTATCTCATGGGGTATTACAACCGGGAACGGTTGCATAGCTATAACGACTACATCACGCCAGAGAGGCAAGAGCATCTCTGGAAACAACCTAAACCAGTGTCCCAAAATACTTGACCACTACAAGGGAGAATTGAATTGGACTCGTTGAAAGTTATTAAGGAGTGCGAACCCAGTTTCACCTTTTCCCGTCTAAACCCATTATAATTTTTGGGTTTTTAAGGATTTCATTGTGCAGTTACTAATTTACTGACTAATAAAACCCTATAGGAATGACATCGTATGAATCGATTTTCTCCACTCTTCTTGGGGCTCATGGTTTTGCTTGGTGGGGTTACCCCAAGTACAGCGGTTGAGCCTTCCGTTTCCCATACAGAAGGGGTAACCCAGATTGATTTTCCCACAACGGGTTCTCCACAAGCGCAGGAAAAGTTTTTACGGGGTGTTTTCCTTCTTCATAGCTTTGAGTATGACGATGCCCAGGAAGCTTTTCGCGAGGCCCAGAAGCTCGACCCTGATTTTGCGATGGCCTATTGGGGAGAAGCCATGACGGAAAACCATCCGCTGTGGGAGGAGCAAGATGGTGAGCAAGCCCGTTCCGTTCTGAAGAGGCTCGCCCCCACGCGAGAGGGTCGTTTGGCGAAAGCACTGACCGACCGGGAAAAGGGCTATTTGGCTGCGGTTGAAGCCTTGTATGGCCAAGGGGACAAAGTCAGCCGGGATCGTGCCTATGCGGATGCGATGCGTCATCTTGTCGAGGCGTATCCGGATGACCAAGAGGCAAAGGTTTTCTACGCCCTGGCCCTCCTGGGCACGGCTTCGGATAAACGGGATTTCGCGATTGCGATGAAGGCGGCGGCGTTGGCGGAAGGCGTTTTTCAGCACTACCCCAGGCACCCCGGTGCGGTGCACTACCTCATTCATGCCTATGATGATCCCATCCATGCCCCGTTGGGCCTTCGTCCGGCACGGGTGTTCCCCTCCATTGCGCCAATGGCTCCACATGCTCAGCACATGCCTTCTCATATTTTTATGGCGTTGGGTCTGTGGGATGAGGTGGTGAAGGCCAATGAAGTTGCCTGGAAGGGTAGTGAAGACCGGCGCCGGCGTAAAGGCTTAGGCCTCGAGGAACGCCCTTATCATGTCTTGCACTGGCTTCTGTATGCCTACTTGCAGCAGAGCCGGTTTGGAAAGGCCAAATCCCTGCTGGAGTTGGTGGAGGAGGATGCCGGACACCCGCACTCCGGTTCTGCCAATTGGTATCTGGCTTCGATGCGGGCGACGTACATTATTGAAACCAAGGAATGGAATGTGGACTTCTTTGGCCGGGACCGTTCGGGGTTACGGTTTTCTGCAGCGGTCAGAGAACTCTTTGCCGTTGGCTTGAGTGCAGTGAACACCAGCCGTCTGGTTCTTGCCCGGAACGCTCTCGCCCAACTGCGAAATCGGCTTGAATCAGCTCGGACTCAGTCTTCGTCTTCCCAATTGCTGGGGGCTGAGGTGATGGAAAAAGAATTGGAGGCCCTTATCCTTTTGGCAGAAGGACAATCCTCGGACGCTGTGGGCTTACTGGAAAAGTCGACTGTCCTTGAAGATTCCATGTCCTTCGTCTCCGGTCCCCCTTACCCGATCAAACCTTCCCATGAACTGTTTGGCGAAGTCCTTCTCTCCTTGGGGAAACCACGTGAAGCGGAGGATGAGTTTAGGCGAGCCTTGGCTCGCACCCCAAAACGGTCCTGGTCTGTGAAGGGTTTAGCCCAGGCGGGAGACCAATTGGGGAAAGGGGAGGGTTAGGGGTGATGGAATCGGGTTGCCCTATTTTTTGGGCTGGCTTTTTGGGGGAGTTGGAGATTTTTTGGGGCCGGGGTTTTCCGTTTTCTCAGGAGGAGTCGTGTAAGTATGTAAGCGTCGAAGAATGCGATCATCTATTTTTTGCGGCGTGCCTTTTTCCCCCACTGCGGTGGCTCCGCTCTTCCGGGTTTTCAACCCATACACGATGTAGCCCGCCAACACGAGAAATAGTCCAACCAGAATGGTGAGGCCCTTTTGCAGGGATACTTCGTCGTCGAGGTAGGTCATGAAGAGCCAAAACCCGACCAGGGCACTCCAAATGAACGCTAATAGTGACTTCAAGAACGTAGCCATTTTTGACCAGGAAAAGTAGTTAGTGAGGAAGATGCAGGCTTTCAGTCAATTTTCTGTTCTTAGGGCCCTGGAATCAAGCGGTTTGGCTCATTTTATGTTTTCAAAGATCACTTCTCGGATTGGTGCTGAGAGCCTTCTGGCCTGTCAGAGGCGCGGATAGTTTTTCGAAAACGGGTAGATTGAGTTGAGGTCTCAATCCCCCAGGTATGGCCATTACGTTTTTGATCCCCCATTTTTATTTTTTTCTAGAATGGCTATGGCCTTCGTTTCCAAGACTTTCGCCTCCTGTTCCCGTTTGGTTTTGCGCAGCAAGGCGGCGTAGTTGCGGAGTGTCCTGGCCACGGTGGGATGGTCTTTCCCTAGCGCTTTTTCGTTGATGACCAGCGTGCGCTTCATGAGGGTTTCCGCCTCATGGTATTTCCCCTGTGTGTAATAGAGGAGGCCGAGATTGTTGAGGAGGCTGGCGAGTTTGGGATCCTCTTTTCCAAATTTTTCTTCATGAATATTTAAAGCTCGCCGTAGAAGAGGTTCAGCCCTTTCGTACTGACCTTGGGTGCGGTAGAGGTCGGCCAGATTACTCAGGCTAGGGGAGAGCCGTGGATTTTCAGGACCCAGTGCGAGTTCGTTGATATTCAGGACGCGCCTCATCAAAGGTTCGGCCTTCTTATACTGGCCTTGACTCATATGGAGAAAGGCCAGGTTGTTGAGGCTCCCGATCAGCCCTGGACTGTCCTGGCCTAAAGCTTGTTCGTTGATGGTGATGGCGCGTTGCAAGAGGGGAATGGCTTTGTCGTACTGCTCCTCCGCGCGATAGAGCAATGCGAGATTATTCAGGCTTTCGACCAAGGCCGGATCATCTTTGCCCAAAGCTTTTTCGGTGATGCCTAAGGCCCGTTCGAGGTAGGGTCGAGCCTGGCCATATTTTTCCTGCGCGATGTAAAGGCCGGCGAGATTTTTGAGGTCCAGGACGACATCCAGATGGTCAGCCCCCAGCGCCTGTTCTCGGATGTGGAGGGCTCGCTCAAAGAGAGGCTCGGCCTTGTCAGGTTGCTGTTGGGCTTGGTACAGGGCTGCCAGATTGCTGACGCTTATGGCTAATTCCGGATCTTTCGAGTCCAGGGCTTTTTCATGGAGGGAAACGGTACGTTGAAGGAGAGGTTCGGCTTTGTCGTATTGACCTTGGGCGTCGTACACCATGGCAAGCTTCGTGAGGGTTTTTGTCAGCCGGGGATCTTCTTCGCCGAACTGTTCGGCCAGTTGGACTGCGGCTTTCAACTCTTTTTCAGCATCGTCAAATTGGCCTTGCTGAAAGAGCCGGTTACCCGCATTGAGGTGGTTGTCCCAGGGTGTTTGGCTTTCGCTGCATCCATACATGAACATCACGAGTAAGCTGCCAATCCCTACGAGCGATAAGAAATGTCTTGCGTGCATTGAGTTCTCCTCATGTTCTCTGTCCTTGCTTCCTGACCAGCGCATCTCCTTCATTTGACCATCATGGGTCGCTGAACGTTCGTCTTGATTGTAACGTCTCGTTCTTGGGGATGCCAGAGAGGAAATTATGACGAGCTGGCACTCTGTTAAAAGAGGGTGGTTTGGACCGGTCCCGGTCGTGTAAAGGAATTGGGAATAGAGTCGGCTGATTCCGGGGGAAAGCCTGCTTTCCGATATCCAATTTCAAACAATTGTTCAATCATTTCCCAAGAGGTCCCTTGACCTTGGTGCCGCTTAAAAAATCGGCGTTCGGATAACATCCCGCCCCGTACTTCCTGCAGACGGGTCTTTATTTTCTTCACACGGTCGGGAAAGGCCTGGGTCATGCGCTCGAGAAAGACCGGCTCCACGCTCCCATTCAGCCGTAATAACGAGTAGGTCGCTCCCTTGGCTCCGGCTTGACGGGCGAGCTGAAGAATTTTGGGAATATCTTGCTCGTTCAGGCCTGGAATCACCGGTGCGATGAACACGGTTGTGTCGATTCCCGCACTGGAGAGTTTTTCCATGGCGTCCAGCCGCTTGGTAATGGATGGTGTCTGCGGCTCGACCTTGCGTGCAGTGTCATTATCCGCAAAGGGGATACTAAAGCAAACTCGGAGCCAGGCCTGTTCCTTGAGGATTTTCAGGATATCCAAGTCCCTGATAATCAGGGCCGATTTGGTGATGATCCCTACGGGGTTTTTAAATTCCACGCAGACGCCTAAACACGCCCGGGTGAGTTGATAGGTGGCCTCCAATGGTTGGTAGCAGTCAGTATTACCCGAAAACATCACCAGTTCTCCCTGCCAGGAGGGTTTTAAAAATGCAGCGCGCAGTTGCTTCGATGCGTTGGGCTTGACGATGAGCTTCGACTCAAAATCCGTGCCGGCGCCGAAGCCCCAATACTCGTGGGTGGGTCGGGCGTAACAATACGCACAGGCATGGAAGCAACCCCGGTAAGGATTCACGCTCCACCGGAAGGGTAAGTCGGGACTCTCATTTCGGCTCAGAATGGCTCCTGTGTCTTCCTCGAATACCTCAGTGGTCGCTTGTGGCGCCGGTTCGAGTAATTCCCGATACTCCGAAAGAAAGGGGTTGGGAGGGTTAGTCACCAACTTCATGATTGTTCCTCTTGACCTGTAGAAAGCGGCTGGATCGTCAGGGCTTCGCCTCGCTCCATAACCTCCGTCCGGAGCTTGTGGAAATGCGCTTCAAGTTCAGACTCCAAAAGCCATCTCATCAGCCAGTCAGGGACCCATAGTGCAGGTTGGACATTTAAAATCAAGGTTGCATGGGTTTGGGTTCCGTCTTGGGCCGGCGTAAGCTCCCAGACCCAATCATAGCGATCAAAGTCTCCCCTCACCAACGTCGTTTCCAGCCGAAGTGGGTGAATTTCACGGGTTTCGGTTACCAGTTCAAGGTCGATTGGAAGAAAGTGCGCGGGAATTGCCATGTCCACGATCACCCGGCTGTCTTCGGTTTTGATCGCGTTGATCCGTGGCTGCTGAGGGAATAAATCTGGCCAATGCGGGTAATCAGTGAGGACTGTGTATACCACCTCTGGAGAGGTTGGGAGAACAAGGTCAGCGGTGGCTACCGCGACGCCGTCCTCGGTGACGTGAATGCCGAGGGAGAACCAGTTCTCGTCGGCCCATGCCACACTGGGCTGAAAAATGGCAATCCCTACGGACAGGACCAGTGTTACGACTCTTTTCACCACTTCTATGGAACCCAGGCTCTCTATTCTACCTTGGCCTTGTTAATCTTCAAAGACCATATGCTATCGGCCAGCCCTGTGTCGAATAAGTTTCAATGGGTACCTGGTGCAGGTTTCTCATCGACTCCATTTCTCACACGGCCTACGCAGGAGAAATCCCCTGATTTCGCAATGACTCTCGCTTGTCTCAATCTGGGCATTGCGGTAGACTGCTCTCGCGCTTAAGAACCTACCCTCGCCTTGATGACAAGGACCGATTGCCCCCGTAGCTCAGATGGAAAGAGCAGCGGTTTCCTAATGCGATGCGAGGTATTTTTTAACAGCCTGATTTTGCAATGGTTTCCCCCTTTATTTGAAAAATCAACCATTTGAGAGCCCTCAATTAATTCTATTGATTCTATAGATTCTGCCTATTGTGAAATTTTTGGTCACAATTTGGTCACAGTAACACAGTGCCCTTTCGGGGTTTTTCCTCCTCCCGTCCCTTCATGAAGTTCAGCCTTTAATACACCCTGGGTTAAAACCCGTATGGTCAAAAAACTCAAACGGCCAGTGGGGGCTGGAACAGCCCTTTACACGACGAGAAAATATTCTACATGACAGGAGAGCGTACGGATGGTGAAAGGTAAGGTCAAGATCCCATAATTGGCACTTTTGCCGGTTCCATTATCAATATGCCAGGGACAAGATAAAAAGATTCAAAAGTGAGAGTGGTCTTTTCGGTACGGAGAGGCCCGATTCCGGAAAACAGGTTTAAAACAGGTTTTTCACCGGGCGGGGTCTTGGCAGGATGCGCGCAAGTGCTTGAAAAATATGGTGGGCCGTGCAGGGATCGAACCTGCG
>JACZVJ010000053.1 GCA_022572725.1 Nitrospinota bacterium
GAACACGTATGAAATCATGCTCTCAGAGTCACAAGATCGCATGTTGCTGGTGGCCAAGGAAGGAAAACAGGACGAAGTTATCGCCCTTTGCCGAAAATGGGGCATTGATGCAGCCGTTGTCGGAATAGTAACCGATGATGGGATGTTGCGGGTTAAGGACCATGGTTTGGTTGTGGCGGAGATACCTGCCAACGTACTGGCTGAGGAAGGTCCCCGGTATGAACGCCTGGCCACACCCCCTCAATATCAGGACATGCTACAATCCTTGAACGTGGACAACATGCCAGATGTCAAGAATCCTACTGACGTGTTGCTGTCATTGTTGGGCTCACCATCTATCGCCAGTAAAGCTTGGGTGTATCGACAGTATGACCATATGGTCGGTATAAACACCGTCATCTGCCCTGGATCCGATGCCGCAGTGGTGCGCATCAAGGGCACGAACAAGGCCTTGGCCCTGACCACGGATGGGAACAGCCGGTATTGCCTCTTGAACCCTTACGTTGGAGGCAACCTAGCTGTCGCTGAAGCTGCGCGGAATTTGGTCTGTTCGGGGGCGCAGCCGATTGGGTTGACGGATTGTTTAAACTTCGGGAACCCTGAACGGCCCGACATCATGTGGCAATTTGTTTTAACTATTGAGGGTTTAGCCGATGCCTGTCAGGCTTTCAATATCCCCGTCGTCAGCGGGAACGTGAGTTTTTATAACGAAACGAATGGGCTTTCTATTTATCCCACCCCAATTGTGGGGATGGTCGGTTTGATTGACCCGGCAAATTCTGTCACAACTCAAGGGTTTAAAAACCCAGGCGATCGGGTTATTGTATTAGGGGAGACCAAAGAGGACTTAGGTGGCACGGAGTACCTTAAAGTCGTGCACTCCCGTGAGCAAGGTTCGCCGCCGTGGATCAACCTGGAAACAGAAAAGTTGCTTCAAGCGTGTGTCTTGTCTTTGATCCGAGAAGGGCTGGTTCAATCGGCCCATGATTGCTCCGAGGGTGGTCTCGCTGTGACCCTGGCCGAGAGTTGTCTTTCGCCTTCCTCTGGTCAAGATCGCCCATTGGGTGTGAGGGTCCAACTTTCCCAAAACGGGCTGCGCCGGGATGCCTTACTCTTTGGGGAAACTCCTTCGCGGGTTGTCTTATCGGTTGCTCCTGACCGGGTAGACCGAGTTCTGGAAGTGGCTCATGGATTCGATGTCCCGGCTGCTGCAATTGGAGAGGTGGGGGGGGAAGAGCTGAGGATTCATGTCTTAGGAGAAACTTCAGGAAGTTGCCAGGTGGAGGTGGATTTAAACACCCTCTCCGATTGCTGGTATCATAGTCTGGAACGGCTTGTTCAAGACGAATCACATAACACTTCAAGTGTTACGTAAGGATTAAATGATGGATGCTATAAATTCAATCCAGCAACGTGGGGACGCCAAGGGGAGCAACGCTCCTGTTCATCTGATCACTCCTGATAAATTTCATGACCAGTGTGCAGTTTTCGGCCTCTTCGGCCACCGAGAAGCTGCCAACTTAACTTACCTTGGTCTGTACGCTCTCCAACACCGGGGCCAAGAAAGCTCCGGCATCGTGTCATCCGATGGCCGAGATCTTTACCAGGAGAAAGGCATGGGACTGGTTGCCGATATTTTCTCCAAAAAAGAGATTAGGCGCTTAAAGGGAACAAGGGCCATTGGCCATAACCGGTATTCCACAGCAGGGGAGAGCCATTTGAAAAACGTGCAGCCTCTCACTGTGAACTTTGCTTTCGGCAACTTGGCTTTAGCCCACAACGGAAATTTAATTAACGCCCCAATCCTGCGGAGTGAGCTGGAAGCCTATGGGTCCATTTTTCAATCGGATTCCGATAGTGAAGTCATCATCCATCTCATTGCCCATTCTAAAGCGGAAACCCTGGTGAATCGGATTATTGATGCCTTGAGTCTAGTGCGTGGGGCCTTTTCACTCGCGATTCTGACGGATAATGACCTGATTGTCGTTCGGGACCCCCATGGATTTCGTCCTCTTTGCCTGGGCCGATTTAAGGAGGCTTGGGTGGTCGCCTCGGAAACCTGTGCCTTCGATCTCATCGGGGCTGAGTTCGTGCGTGAGGTGGAACCGGGTGAACTGGTGGTCATTAACGAGAAGGGGCTGACTTCCCACCATCCCTTCATTCCTCAGCCACCGGCGAAATGCGTTTTTGAATTCGTCTATTTTTCCAGGCCGGATTCAAAAATTTTCGGGTCCACTGCTGTCTATCCTGTTCGCAAGGCCTTGGGTCGCCAATTGGCAAAGGAGGCGATGGTTCAGGCCGATATGGTGATCCCCGTGCCGGATTCCGGTGTCCCGGCCGCCCTGGGTTATGCCGAAGGAGCCGGCATTCCTTTTGAAATCGGCCTCACGCGAAACCATTATATGGGTCGAACGTTCATCGAACCGGAGCAATCTATCCGGCATTTCGGGGTGAAGCTCAAACTTAATGCAGTCCCTGAAATTTTGGAGGGAAAGCGAGTGGTGGTGGTCGATGATTCGATCGTGCGAGGGACGACGAGTCGCAAAATCGTGAAGATGATTCGGCATGCCGGAGCAAGAGAAGTTCACATGCGGATTAGCTCGCCCCCGATTGTCGCTCCCTGTTTTTACGGCATTGATACGCCCACCAAGAAGGAGCTCATCGGGTCAAGCCATGCCATTGAAGAAATCCGAAAGTACATTATGGCGGATAGCCTTGCGTATCTCAGTTTAGAAGGCATGTTGAATGCCGCGCCGGGAAAAGCCGACTCATATTGTCACGCCTGCTTTACAGATCAATACCCCATTTCCTTTACCAAAGCCGAGCAACTTCAACTGGGGCTGTTTGAACCACACCGCAAAGCCGGTTCTTAAGGCTAACTCTACTGGTCTTGTGTTGCCCCACAAAATTTTCATGTGTTAAAATCCTTTCAAGGGTAAAAAGGCTATCTAACTGATAAGGGTTTTTAACGGGTGGAGGATGCCATGAACCGCTTAGTCATTACGCTCCTGGTTACCACATTACTGGTGGCCACCCCTGTCACGGGTTTGGCCAAAGGCTTCTTTAAAGTCGGGGAACAGGCACCAACTTTCACGCTGACTTCTATCACGGGGGAGTCCGTGTCCTTGGGAGATTTACGAGGCAAGGTCGTGGTGCTGGGGCTTTTCCATATCTGCGAACCGTGTTTAATCCAAGGGACCAATCTTCAAAAAGTCTATGAGGCCACCCTTGGCAAAAATGTGGCCGTGGTTGGCGTGAATTCCTCAGGGGATTCCAAAGCCGATGTGATGGAGTTTTTGCAGGCGTTTCCCGTGAAAGTGACCTACCCCTATTTGATCGATCCGGACAAGGTGACGGATCGGCTTTATGGGGGGGGTCGGTTTATTCCTAATGTGTATGTTGTGGACCAAAGTGGTGTGATTCGTTGGCAACGGGTCGGGAACATGGACCTGGCTGGTCAAAAGGATATTCTGGAGGAGATTGAGCGGTTACTTGCCAAACAACCATCAGGAGCGACATCCCTGTAGGCTTGGGTCTTGACTGTGCCAAGGAGTAGCCGAGATCCAAACCAACCACCTCGCAAATATTCCTGACTCGATTACAAGGTACACCACACCTCAAAAATGGTTCCTACCCAGAATGGATGAATTAGAAGCGGGAAAACAAAAGTTTCTTGAAGCGGTGAAAGGCATTGACCCCGCCGTGGAAGTTGTCATTCCCACCACCCCCTCGAACAGCATATTTCTCATCTCGTTGACGAAGGGGCCGAATCGCAAATTCATTACCGTTCCCGAGGATGATATTCTTGATCTTCCGAACGAGGAAGATATCCTCACCAAAACCACCACGATGCTGAAAAAGGCTATCGCCGGGCTATGAAACGTGTCCTCCCCGGGATCTGGCAGTGGTCATGGTTTTCAGAAGAAAAGCAACTGGATTTTAATGGTCATTTCCTGGAGGTAGGGGAGCATCGCATCATTGTAGACCCTCCCCCGCTCGCCTCCCATGAAATTGCCCAAATCCGGCAAGGTGGCCAGGTGGATTATATCCTCCTCACCAACCGGGACCATGAGCGTGAAGCGGGGGCGTATAAGAAGGAGTTCGGGTGCCAAATCTTCGTCCCGGAAAAGGATGCGGGTGAAATGACGGTTCAGCACGATAAGACCTATGCGGATGGTGAACTCCTTCCTGGCGGTATTTGGGCCGTCCATCTACGCGACCAAAAGTCCCCAGGCGAATGTGCCTTGTTTCTCCAGCAAGGGGAGGGGACCTTTATTGTTGGGGACGCCCTCATTGGTAAACCACCTGGTGCAGTAAGTCTCCTCCCTGCCCAGAAGTATGCGGACATTCTTAAAGCCCGTGAAGGGTTGCAGCGCCTGCTTAAATACAAATTCGAGGCATTACTGGTAGGGGATGGCACTTCTATTCTGCATGGCGCCAAAGGGGTGGTGGAACAGGCCGTGCAGTAACCCGGATTTTTCTCGATTCCCAAAACCCCATTCCCTCAGGTTTTCTCCCTTCTATGCGTGATTCCCAATCGGAGCAACTCAACCAGCAGGGGAACGAATACTTTTCCCGTGGCTTTTACACGGATGCCTATCGCTGCTACGCCCAAGCCTTAGAAGCGGACCGCCAGAGCGGCGATGGGCGAGCCTTGGTCGCCTCACTGGGAAATCTTGGAAACATATGCGCCGTCAGCGGGCGCCGTGGACAGGCTCAAGCTTATTACCAGGAGGTATTAGAACTACAAAAGATCTTTGGTGATGATCGTGGCATAAGCACTACCTTGGTGAACCTCGGAAATTTGCGGGTGGATGCCGGGGAATGGGAGCGAGGAAAAGCCTATTATTTAGAGGCACTCGACCTCATGGAGCAATTCGGTGATGCCGCAGCCAAGGCGGTTCTCCTGTCAGATCTAGGCTTAGTTGACCGGGAAACTGGGAAATTTGACCAAGCCCTCAGCTATTACGAGCAGTCCCTTGTACTCATGCGGCAGGTCAATAACCAGGCTGGCCAAGCGGACGTCTACCGTATGATGGCTCGGTTGTACCTGGCGAGGAAACAGTATGCTGAAATTCTGGCCTGTGCCCAGACCAGTCTCGCGATTGCCGAACGACTCCGTGATGAACTGCGTATGGGGGGTGCGTGGTACCTCATGGCTGGATGCCATGAGGAGCAAGGTCACTGGGAAGAAGCGGCTGTTCTCCTGGAGCGAGTGATTCGGGTTGACCAAAAGTACGGGTTGCCCAAGCTGAAAGAGAACCTGACTCGGCTCAAAGCCGTTCAGGAGCACCTTGGCAACAGCGACAGGCACATGAAACGGAGGAAGGTTTCAGTCAATGAGTGAGTCTAGCGTTGAGTCGCAGACATGGAGTACCGTCCGCTCCTATTTATTGGGTAAAGAACTAGGATTTTCCCAATCTGAGCCGGGTGACACTCTGACCCTCCAATTGGATGATGAAGATTGGCAGCTCGAAGTGACCCCTGGTGGACTGCTTGTTTGCCAAGCAGGGTATGCTCTCGAGGATATGCAAAGCCTGTTGTCTGATGGGACCCCTGAAGATTTGGGGAGTGATGAACTCGCGAAGCAGACGAAGTTTTACTTAAACCAAATTGTGTCGAAACATCGAAATTGGTTGAAACATGATGGGTTTGTCGAGCGCACGGAAATGAATGACGAGTACGTTGCGATTTTTTACGAGCGCACCATGGATTTGAAAAATCTATCCGAGCTGGAGCATGCGGTCCGTCGGTGCCGGAAGCAATTTACCCCTTCTCCATGATCTTCCTCATTCCTTCCTCCCCTCAAAACAATTGATCCAGATCGACTTGTCTTGTTCCATGCGGAATAGGTCGCAACCCAGCAGGGGAGTTGTGTGAAATATGGCTTATGAGGATCTTTTAGCATGAAGACTCATCATCCCATTCAAAATCTTAATGAGTTTCGTGCCGCTGCCTTTGGTTTTCGGCTTCCTCGGATTTTGCTGACCGCCCTTGATTTGGATTTTTTCACCGTCATGGGCACACAGACTTGGACCGTCAAGGCTTTAGCCAAGGCCCTTCAGGCCAGTGAGCGGGGAGTGGATATTTTGTGTCGAAACCTGGCTAGCGCCGGTCTTCTTAAAAAACGAGATGCTCGGTATTGTAGCGGAACCTTAGGGCGAACGATGCTTAACGCTCACCACCCAGAGTACCGAGGGCAATACCTGGACCTGATGCGCCGCCAATGGGAGGATTGGTCCTTGCTAACCGATTCAGTAAAATCCGGCAGACCGGTAGACGATCAAGGTCCTGAAGATCCTGAGTATCGGCGTTCCTTTACCTGGGCCATGCATTACCGCTCCTTGGATCCCTCCAAGCAAGTGGCCAAGCAACTCAATCTTCAAACCGCGCGGTCACTTCTCGACGTCGGTGGAGGACCTGGAACCTATGCGATGGAGTTTTTAGCCAAAAATCCGCGGCTTCAGGCTAAGGTGTGGGATCGTCCGCCCGCTCTGGAAGTTGCAAAGGAAATTGCAGGCCGGAAAAAACACGGGCATCGGTTATCTTGCCATGCTGGCGATTTTTTCAAAGACCCTGTCCCGGGCACTTTTGATATTATGTGGCTATCGAATGTGATTCATATTTATTCTCCCCGTGAGAACAAGGCTCTATTTAAAAAATTGCGGGCGGCCTTAACCCCCGGCGGGCGAATTCTCATCCAGGATACGTTTTTGTTAGATAGGAAGGGACTCTATCCAGCGGAAACCAACCTCTTTGCAGTTACTATGTTGTTATTCACCGAAACCGGGAACACCTACGGTGCCAAAGAAGTTAAGGAGTGGCTCCGGTCGGCAGGGCTGGCCAAACCAAAGACTATTCGGCTCCGAAGAGGAACTGGAGATTGGGAAGGAATCCTCATTGAAGGGACTCGACCATACCCTTCTATGAGAAACACTCACAAGCCTTGAGGAGGCCGATCCAGATTCTGCTATAGAAAACACCTTCTATCCCTTTGGAGTCTAAAATTTTCCTTGCAAAGCTAATAGACCCTTAACCCCCCCCGCCCGCCAAACACAATCAGCAGAAAATTCAAGAGGCCTGTTACTCCCACCAGAAGCACAAATCCCGGTGGTTCGCCGGGGTGTATCACGCTTTGCACGAAAGTTGCCACATCGAGTGCAAGTCCGATGGTTCCATACAGGACACTCACCATGAAGATCCACCGCATTCCGGTGATAAGGAGTCCCCCTAGGAGGACTGGGACCCCAAATAAAAACCCATTCCACATGACCGCCTGAAGAGTGGACGGGGGAGTTTCCGGTGGGTAGAGCCCCTCGGTGACCGCAGACCCGATCAGAAGCCCAAGGCATATCAAGATCATGATGTGGTGGCCCTTCATTTGATGTCACCCCCGCACGGTTTCTCGAATCACCCCCAGACGTCCCTCGACTCATTTGACCCGTACTGTCAATGTTTCTATGGGTGTCAAGGTGGAAATAAAACTCCATCCGGGAGCCAATTCATTGACACTCGAAATCTCCAAGCCTAGAATTGGCAAACTGTAAAGGGGGGGGGCTATGACTCAAAAAACGACTGATTCTATCAGAAATGTTGTACTGGCATCTTACCCTGGTGCAGGAAAATCGACCTTGGCGGAGGCCCTTGTGTATTCCGCAGGCGTGATCCCTTCCATGGGGTCAATCACCAATGGGAACACAATCGCTGATTTCGAACCAGAAGAAACTCAGCATCGCCATTCCATCAGCTCTGCCATCCTGCATTATGAATGGCAGGGAACCACATTGAATCTCATCGATACCCCAGGGTCTCTGAATTTTTTGGCCGATACAAAATCATCCCTACATGCTGCTGATGGCGTCCTCCTAGTTATTGCTGCATCGGGAATGCGAATGGAGATCGAGCGGGTGTGGGAATACATAAAGGAACGGGAATTGCCCTGTGTCATTTTTGTTAATGAATTGGACAAGGAACGAACTGATTATGAAACCGTGTTGGGGGAAATCGAAAAAACCCTGGAATCAAGGTGTGTGGTGGTCACACTCCCGCTCGGAAAGGAGGGGGAGTTACAAGGCGTCATTGATCTTATGAGTGGGCAGGCTCTCACGCCGGTTCCCAACAGCCATAAAGTCCAACAGATTGAAATTCCCACGGAATTATCCACTCAAGTTGAGGAGTTCCGGAAAAAGCTCGTTGAATGTGCCGCGGAAACCAGCGATGAGTTGGTGGAAAAGTATCTTGCAGAAGGGGGACTCAGTGAGGAGGAAATCAGTGATGGCCTTTCACTGGGAACTCGGAAACGCATGTTTATTCCGGTTCTCTGTGGATCAGCCATCCGAAATATCGGCACTTCAGCCTTGCATGATGCCCTTATCCGTTTCTTGCCATCTCCTCTCCAACGGGCGGAAATCTTCAAATGTGTTGGAACGAACCCTCAGACAGGAGAGGAGGTCACGCGAGAACCTTCGCCGGAAGAACCGTTTTCAGCTTTTGTCTTTAAAACGGGTATTGATCCTTTCATGGGACGACTCACGTACATTAGAGTCCAATCGGGGAGTCTGGATGCGGATTCGCATTTTTTCAATTCAGTCCGGAACTCCAAGGAAAGGGGCGGACATCTGTATCACCTCCTGGGAAAAAAATACACCCAAGTGGAAAAATTAGTGGCGGGAGAAATCGCGGCCATTGGAAAACTCAAGGATACCCAAACCGGGGACACCATTTGTGTGGACCGGCATCCTATCCGATTTCCTGCTGCGAGATTGAGCCGTCCCGTGATGTCCTTTGCCCTTGAGTCCAAATCCAAGGGGGATATCGACAAGGTGAGCCTCGGCCTTCACAAGTTGGTGGAGGAAGATGCCTCGCTGGAATTCGTCCGAAACGATGAAACGAAGGAAATGCTTTTAAGCGGGGTAGGGCAGACCCACATTGAAATTACCCTAGAAAAACTGCGTCGAAAATACGGTGTCGAGGTGAATCTTCAGACACCCAAGGTGGCCTACCGGCAAACCATCCAGAAAACGGCTCAGGCCCAAGGAAAGTATAAGAAACAAACCGGGGGACACGGTCAGTACGGGGACTGCTGGCTTCAGCTTGACCCTTTACCCCGTGGGGGAGGGTTCGAGTTTAAAAACAAGATTGTTGGCGGGGCCATTCCCCGGAATTTTATTCCAGCCGTCGAAAAAGGGGTGGTGGAGGCCATGCATGAAGGTATTTTAGGTGGATTTCCAGTTGTGGATCTGCAGGTGTCGGTGTACGACGGCTCACACCACTCGGTGGATTCCTCAGAGTTGGCCTTTAAAGTAGCTGGATCGATGGGGTTTAAAAAAGCGATGGAGGCAGCCCAGCCCATCCTCCTTGAGCCGATTATGAAGATAGAGGTGACCGCTCCAGACGAAATGGTCGGGGCCATCATCGGGGACTTGAATAGTCGGCGTGGTCGGATTTTGGGAATGGACACGAAAGGCCATAACCAGGTGGTGAAGGCCAGTGTTCCCTTAGCGGAAATCTTAAAATATGCTCCTGCCCTGACCTCACTGACAGCAGGAAAAGGCTTCTACATGATGGAATTTTCTGGGTATGAACCGGTGCCCAGGGAGATTATGAACAAGGTCATCGAAGAGCAGAAGATGGCCAAGCAAGCGGTTTCGTCGTAATTGGCAGGGGAATCCTCCTTGAGCACTCAGTCTCCAGTGGCGTGACTGGTTACCCTTAGGCCTTCAGAACAACATAAAAAGCCCGTGAGCCGCGGAGGATACGGAGTAAAATCGTCTCTCCGGGTTGGATATTCTCAATGGCATGACTAAACTCCCTGATGGTATGGACTTCCTCTCGATTGACCTCCTTGATCAAATCCCCCTCACGCAGCCCTTCGGTATAAGCCACGCTCCCCCGCTTCACCTTCGCCACGAGCACCCCGTGGGTTTCCTCTAGCTTGTATTGTTTAGCGAGTTCCTCAGTTAAAGCGATCACGTCGAGGCCTAAATTTATTGTAGTCTCAGGGGAAGAAAGTGAGGCCACCACCGGTTTTTGCCGCTTCGCCCCTAACGAGACGGTGATGGTGAGCTGTTCTCCATCCCGGACCACTTCAATTTCCGTCAATTCCCCAGGCCCTATACTGGCGACGACACGAGACAACTGATTAGGAGTGTCAACAGGATCTTTCCCTACCCTGATTATAATATCCCCAGGTTTAATTCCCGCCATGGCAGCTGGATCACCATCAAAGACCTCATTCACTAAGACGCCTTTTCCCTCCGTCACACCAAATTTCGAGGCGAGTTGAGCCGTTAAGGGTTGAAGGCCAACCCCTAACCAGCCCCGAATAACCTTACCCCCTGACCGAAGCTGGGTAATGATCCGATTGGCCATATTCGAGGGAATGGCAAACCCGATTCCTTGGGAAAAGTTGATGATGGCGGTATTGATCCCAATCACTTCCCCCCGTAGATTAAACAAGGGGCCGCCCGAATTCCCGGGATTAATCGAAGCATCAGTTTGAATAAAATTTTCATATCGAGAGAGGTTCATATTTTCCCGACCAATCCCACTGACTACTCCCAAGGTCACGGTTCGGTCCAACCCGAAAGGATTTCCCACGGCAAGAACCCAGTGGCCCACCTTGACTTTACTCGAATCTCCAAATTTAACGCTCGGGAGTTTTCGATCTGCTGAGACCTTCAGAAGCGCCAAATCGGTGTCCGGATCTCGTCCGATAATCTGGGCCATAAGGGTGGTCTTGTCCGAAAACCGGATCTCCACCTCGGTGGCATTCCCAAGGACATGATTATTGGTCACAATAAAACCATCCTCGTGAACAATGACCCCGGACCCGGTCCCAGACCCGCTAGGGCCCCGAGGCCGAGGGACACCCCTGGACTGGCCGAAATTCCGCACGGGGGAGATATTGACGACTGTCGGCTTAACGTATTCTGCGAGGGTGGAGATGGCCTCTTGGATTTCTTCCAGAAGTTGGAGCCCTTTGGATTCGGGTATAGACACAGGCGAACTTGCTTGAGTCGCACCTGTCATGCTTAAACCCAAAATAAGGATCCACAGGAGAAAGTGGGTAAGTCTCATCACGGGCTTTCGTCTCAAACTTATACGGCTTCCCAAATTCAGGAAGACGTTAGGCTTCCAAGAACTATCCATTAAGCATTACTGACCCATGGAACAAACGGTTGACAAAAAGACCGGCCAATTTGAGAAAATTAAAATGACGGATAAGAGATATTATGTCAACTAGATAAAAATCTTATCCGATTCTCAGTCCCATTCGCCAACCTAACAAGATTTTCTTTATGCCTATAATAAATCATCCCAGTTAAAAAGATGGAAAACACAACAAAGTCAAGCCGTTGAACCATAATTCCCCCTATCACAGGGAACACACCAAATGCGGCCAGTGCCCCACCAGAAGAATATCTCCAAATTCCCAAAGCCACGAACCACACACAAATTAAAATTCCGCCGATTATGGGATTAACCCCCAAAACGCATCCCAACCCAGTCGCTACCCCCTTTCCACCACGAAATCTCAAAAAAACAGACGAAATATGACCCGCCACAACAGATAACGACACAATAAGGACCCAGGGGTCATGCAATAAAATTTTCCGCGCCATCCACGCTACGAGCCATCCTTTCCCGAAATCACCAATAAGGGCCAAGATTCCAGCCTTTTTCCCGGATACACGAAGAACATTGGTAAACCCAATGTTCTTACTTCCTGCGTGCCTGGGATCTTGGACCCCACAAAGACGGGACGCCAGGATACCAAAAGGAATTGATCCGAGAACGTATCCAACGGCGGCAAAAATGGTCCCCACCAGATCAACGTTCATTGGAGAGCTCAGCGCAGCTTACAAGCGAGGTTTCTCTGCAATCCCTTTGTCAAGGAATTTTCGCCAAACTTCTGAGAGGTACTGGCCCGCGGAAAGAATCGAGAGCAGGAGAGCCAAGTAAAGGATAGCGGTGCCCCAAAGAGAAAAATCGACAAAGGGCAAGAAAATGGCCTCTTGGAGGGTTAGCAGGAGAATGGCTACAACTTGAAGGACCACTTTATATTTGCCGAGCATTCCAGCAGGCACGATAATTCCTTCGGCGGCGGCAATAGCACGAATCCCGGTCACCCCTATTTCCCGCGCGATCATGGCAATAGCGATCCAGGCTGCGACCCGTTGAAACTGGACCAACAAGATAAGTCCCGAAATGACAAGAAATTTATCGGCAATAGGATCTAAAAGGCGCCCCATGGTAGTCACTTGCGCACGCCGTCGGGCAAAGTAACCGTCCAAGAGATCAGTCAAGGCGGCAAGGCCAAAGACACAGGCAGCCGCAATTGACCGTTCCACGGTAGGATTGGAAAAAAGCATGATAAAGATAGGGACCATTAAAATCCGTGAGAAGGTCAAAATGTTGGGCAGATTAAAGGTCGCTTCAACGGCCTCCCCTCCGCCTGCCTGTGATTTGAATTTTATCGCTTCCGTTACCCGCATGGTCTCAGTTTTTTTCTAATCTGAATTTTATGGGACGCGTTGTTCCATGCTATCCCAAGCCGTTCCCTTTATACACTACAAAGAAGAGGCATTAACCTCTAGTCATACATTGTAATGAGGAGTACCCCCTTAAGTCACTGGCTCCCCTTTTTTCGTTACCTGGCAAATATGGATGAGCTGTTGAAGCAATTCTTTTAACTCGTCCAGGGGCACCATGTTAGGGCCATCGGATAAGGCCGAATCTGGGTCGGGGTGCACCTCCATAAAGAACCCATCACACCCAGCCGCCGCCGCCGCTCGAGCCAGAGGCGCAACAAATTCCCGCTGACCAGAGGATTGAGTCCCACCACCTCCCGGCAATTGCACGCTGTGGGTGGCATCAAAGACTACGGGATAACCAAAACCCCGCAGAACCGGAAAGGATCGCATGTCAACTACCAGATTATTATACCCGAAAGAGGAGCCCCGCTCAGTAAGAAGAATACGGGTTGTTCCGCTCTCCTCCAATTTCTTGATGACGTTACTCATGTCCCATGGTGAAAGAAACTGGCCCTTTTTAACATTCACAGTCCGACCTGTCCGAGCTGCGGCAACTAAGAGGTCGGTTTGGCGGCATAGAAACGCGGGGATCTGAAGGACATCGGCAACTTCTGCAGCTTGAGGCGCCTCATCAACACTATGGATATCAGTTAAGATGGGAACTTGAACTTGTTCTTTCACCTTCAGAAGAATTGCCAGCCCCTCTCGGAGGCCCAGTCCACGAAAGGAATGAATGGAGCTCCGGTTGGCTTTATCATAGGAGGCTTTAAAGACATAGGGCATCCCCAGGTCACTGGTGATTTCAGCAATACGGGTAGCCGTTTCCAGTACGACTTTTTCATTTTCGATGACACACGGGCCCGCAATGAGGAAATGGGGATGGGACCCGCCGGCTTTCACCTGCCCTAGGTCTACTTCCCGAACCATTTTCTATCTACCTTTCCTGTCGGGTTTGCCTACCAATGCCGTTACCGGCCAAGTTTTTTCTGCAAGGCGGCATGAATGAAGGCGGTAAAAATGGGATGGGGAGCATGGGGCCGTGAATGAAACTCTGGGTGGAATTGGGTTCCCAAAAACCATGGGTGATCCCTGAGCTCGATGATCTCTACCAATCGACTGTCAGGAGACACACCGCTGATCACCAACCCCTTCAAAGCGAGCGACGCTCGATAGTCATTATTAAATTCATATCGGTGTCGATGCCGTTCACTAATTTCCTTGGTGCCGTAAATGCGGTGCGCCAACGTTCGCTTTTCAATCTGGCAGGGGTAGGCCCCCAACCGCATGGACCCGCCCTTGTCCTGAACAGCACGTTGCTCAGGGAGGAGATCGATCACCGGATACCTGGTCGTTTGGTCGAACTCGGAACTGTTCGCACCGTCAAGGCCGGCCACATGGCGAGCAAATTCAATGACTGCGCATTGCATGCCTAAACATAACCCAAGGAAAGGGGTCAAGGTTTCCCTCGCATGCCGAACCGTCTTCACTTTGCCTTCAATCCCCCGGAGGCCGAAACCGCCAGGGATCAAAATTCCATCAGCATCGCTTAGGAGTTGTTCCGATCCCACCCGTTCGATGTCTTCGGATTCAATCCATTGGATACGGACCCCCGAATCGTTAGCCAGCCCTCCATGGACTAAGGCCTCGGACAAGCTTTTATAGGATTCCCTCGACCCCATGTACTTGCCCACCATGGCGATGATGACTTCATGGGTCGGCCGCCGAATTTTTTGGACCATGGCATCCCAATTCCGGAGGTTGGGTGGGCCAGATTCCAAACGCAAGAGCTTCACAATCAGCTCATCCAACCCTTCCTTCCGTAAAACGATGGGCACTTCATAAATGGTCTCGACATCTTTGGCGGTAATAACCGCGCCTTTGTCCACATTACAAAACATGGCAATTTTTTCCTTTACAGGGGGAGGAAGATACCGATCCGTCCGGCAAAGGAGAATATGGGGCTGAATGCCGATCTCCCGAAGCTTATTCACGGAATGCTGAGTTGGCTTGGTCTTGAGTTCACCGGCGGCCTGGATGAACGGGACAAGGGTGAGATGGATATACAACACATTTTCCCTTCCTACATCGTAAGACATCTGGCGAATGGCTTCCAGGAAGGGAAGGCTTTCGATGTCCCCGACCGTCCCGCCGATTTCAACAATCACCACGTCAGCACCGTGGGTGACATTGAAAATGGTGTGTTTTATTTCATCCGTGATATGCGGAACGACCTGAACCGTCGCACCCAAATAATCACCACGCCGCTCTTTTTTGATCACGGATTCATAGATTCGGCCAGTCGTACAGTTGTTTTCTTTGGTTAACGTTAAGGACGTAAACCGTTCATAATGACCCAGGTCCAGGTCCGTTTCGGCTCCGTCGTCGGTCACATACACTTCCCCATGCTGGTAAGGATTCATTGTTCCCGGGTCCACATTAATGTAGGGGTCGAGCTTTAAAAAAGAAATTTTCAACCCTCGGCTCTCAAGCAAATGTCCCATAGAGGCTGAGGCCAATCCTTTCCCCAGAGAGGACACCACACCGCCTGTCACAAAAATGAACTTACTCACCGCCACTGACCTCTACCTCCCATCCGTTCAGTGAACGACTGTGTACTGGAAATCGAGTACCTCCACCCTGGGGAAGAGCCCGAATCCATCAGGCGACCTTCACGACTTCTATGACTTGGAGAAAAATGATGGTTCAAAAGGGTTCCCGTCTATCTAAGAAACCACCCAGCGATCCCACTGCCGTTGTGCCGCTTCCAAATCCTCGGGGGTATCAATGCGAAGAGATTGATGAGCCGTCTCCCACACTCGGATGGGAATCCCATGTTCGAGCGCACGAAGTTGCTCCAATTGTTCAGCCTTTTCGAGAACCCCGCTGGGTAACTCTGCAAAGCGAAGCAGGGTCTCACGTAAATAAATATACACGCCGAGGTGGAGATAAAATAGCTCTTTCGGTGGCTCCCCGGGCCCACCATTTCGAGTATGAGGAATCGGCGCGCGTGAAAAATACAACGCCCTCCCCTGCTGATCCGTCACCACTTTCACGACCGAGGATCGATGGAAGTCCTCTGTCGCGGTGATTTGGCGTTTTAAGGTTCCCATTTCCGCATCACTGGTCAGGAAAGAATCAATGAGATCGGTCATCAAAGTCGGAGCCAGTAAAATTTCATCGGCCTGAAGGTTCACAAATACCGGACTGTCCGAACAACGAGCCACCTCGGCTACCCGATCGCTTCCGGTCCGGCATGGTGTGTCGATCATCCAGACCAATCCGCCAAACTGTTCAACGGTTTGCTGGATTCGGGGGTCATCGGTGGCGACCAGAACTTGTGTCACCCCCGGGACGCGGGAGGCTTGTTCATAGACATGCTGAATGAGCGGTTTCCCCGCCAGTTCCGCCAACGGTTTCCCCGGGAATCGGGTCGAGGCATACCGAGCGGGTATGACAACGGTGACTGCTTTTCTATCGGGAAGCATTCCGGAGGGCTTCCTTTAACTGAGCCTGTGTGACACAGGCCGTCCCCACCATTCCAACCACGATGCCGGCCGCGTGGTTGGCCAAGACAGCCCCATCACGCATAGAGGCTCCGACACTCATTGCCAGCGCCAGGGTACTGACCACGGTATCCCCTGCTCCCGTCACATCATACACTTCCCGGGCCACGGCTGGAATATGCCAACTCGACCCATTTGATTCACAAAGACTCATGCCTTGCTCTCCCTGTGTGATCAACACCGCTTCACAGCCCAATTTTTGCCGTAGGAGATGGCCGACATCATGAATGGAGCCTCGGTCACGCGCCGAAAAGCCAACCCCTCGTTCGGCTTCTCCATGATTGGGAGTGATGATGGTGACTCCAGCATAAAACGGTAAATGCTCCACCTTGGGGTCAACCACAATCGGGATGCTTTTTTTCTGCGCCAGCCGCCCCAATTCGGCCATTAAGGGTGCGGTAATGACTCCTTTGGCATAGTCGGACACGACCAAACAGGAAATCTGCGAAAGGCGCCCTTCGATAAACTTGAGAATCCGGCGGGTGGCCGAACGGGAAATCTCCTCCCGCTGCTCGACATCATATCGAACGACCTGCTGGCTATGGGCCAGGACCCGCGTTTTTCGGGTAGTGGGACGGTTTGAATCGACCACCACCCCTCCCCGCCCCCGCCGGCCTATGCCCAACTGGTCCAGCAAAGCGCGGCCGTTTTCGTCAGGTCCCACGATTCCACAAATCTCAGCGTGTCCCCCAAGCGACCGGAGGTTGTGATACACATTCGCCGCCCCACCCAAACACAAAGATTCCTTTTCCACGTGAACGACCGGGACTGGAGCTTCAGGAGAAATCCGGCTCACGGTTCCCCAGATATAATGATCCAACATTAAATCCCCGACGACCAAGACTTTGCCCTGAGAAAAGCGCTGAACCCATCGCTCGAGATTTCGCCAATCGATGGCAGAGGCAGTGGAGGCCGACCCTTTGGGATTCTTCCGATTAGACCGGAGGTCAGTTCCGGAGAATGCGGGCGGCATGGAATCCGGTCCGAGGCGTCTCATTGGATGATTGTTCCTATGCGGCTCCATCGGATCCATTCCGTCCACGCACCCTTCCCCTTCCACGACCAATACACCAAAAAGGCGCGGCCTTTGATTTTGTGCTCCTGGACATAGCCCCAAAATCGGCTGTCGAGGCTTTGGTCCCGATTATCCCCCATGACGAAATAGGAATCGGAGGGAATGGTGACGGGCCCGAAATTATCTCGAGGATTTATTCGTCCCTCGATAATCCCTGGGTCAATCCGCTGGGTGTATGCGGTGTCTTTGAGGGGATTCTTGTTGACATACACGACTTTATTTCGGATTTGAATCGTATCCCCCGGCAACCCGACGATCCGTTTTATGAAATCTTTCTCCTCGTCCTCTGGGAAACGAAACACAATGATATCGCCGCGTTGGGGCTTTTCGAAATTCGTAAGCATGCTGGAGGAGTAACATGTCACCGGGGGAAAGGAGAGATCAAAGTGACATTCTTCGGGCCATTGGAGTCCATAAGCCAATTTGTTGACCAAGATGTGATCGCCAATTAACAGGCTGGGAATCATGGAACCCGAGGGAATTTTAAAGGCCTGGACCACAAAGACCCGAATGGTGAAGGCCAGGATCATGGCGATGACAATGGCCTCCGCGTACTCTCGAAGAATGGACTTTTTGGTGCGGCGTTCTCCCTTACTTTCATTTGCGACCGCAGAAGTAGGCGATGACCCTCCTTCAGATGAGGAAGACTCTGCCTCGCGAAGCGATTTAGGAGGTTGATCCATGTTAGTCCTCCTCCACTTTCAGGAGGGCTAAAAACGCCTCTTGAGGAACTTCTACCCGGCCCAATTGCTTCATCCGCTTCTTTCCTTCCTTTTGTTTTGCCCAAAGCTTTCGTTTTCGGGTGATGTCCCCCCCATAACATTTGGCTGTCACGTCCTTTTTTAGGGCCTTGACGGTTTCTCGTGCAATCACCCGATTGCCAATGGCAACCTGAATGGCGACTTCAAACATTTGCCTCGGGATTAATTGCTTCATTTTCTCAGTCAGTTGTCGGCCACGCTGGTGGGCCTTCTCACGGTGGGTGATAAATGAGAGGGCGTCAACCGTTTCGCCATTAAGCAACAGGTCAAGCTTCACCAGATCGGCCTCCCGGTAACCAATCATTTCGTAGTCCAAGGAGGCGTACCCTTGGGTACGCGACTTCAGGCGATCATAAAAATCTAAAATCATTTCGTTCAACGGGAGCTCATACACCACTATGATACGGGTCGGATCGAGGTATTGCAGGCTTTTATGAACGCCCCGCCGTTCCTGACATAATTGAAGAATATTCCCGGCATACCGTTCGGGGGTAAGGATCGTGACCTGAACGAAAGGTTCCTCCATCGAGAGAATGAGAGAAGGATCGGGGAGTTTGGCGGGATTGTCGATGTTGAGAACCTCTCCTTTGGTTGTGCTCACCCGGTAAATCACCGTGGGGGCCGTGCTGATCAAATCCAATCCATACTCTCGATGTAAACGCTCCCGAATGATTTCCATGTGGAGAAGTCCAAGAAATCCACATCGAAAGCCAAAGCCGAGAGCCAAGGAAGTCTCCGGCTCATACACAAAGGACGAATCATTGAGGCGAAGCTTGTCCAACGAATCACGCAAATTCTCATAGTCGGCATTGTCGGTTGAGTACAAGCCGCAAAAAACCAACGGCTTGATCTCACGATAGCCCGGCAATGATGTGGCGGTAGGACGGCGGGCTTCGGTCAGGGTATCCCCGACTTTGATATCGGACACATCCTTTATGCCGGCGCAGATATACCCAACTTCTCCCGCACTCAGCTTCGAAGCCTTGGTTCGCTTGGGCGTAAAGATTCCCACCTCCGAGACTTCAAAGACCTTCTTGTTGGACATGAGCTGGATTTTCATACCAGGCTCCACGGCCCCATCAAACACACGCAGCAAGACAATAGTGCCCTGATAACTATCAAACCAGGAATCAAAAATAAGAGCCTTGAGCGGGTGATCTGGATTCCCCGGAGGTTCCGGGATATGCTTCACCACGGCATCAAGCACATCGGTCACCCCGAGCCCTTGCTTAGCGCTCACCACCAGGGACTCACTCATCTCTAATCCCAACACGTCCTGAATCTGGTGTTTCACGCCATCAATATCAGCACTAGGCAAATCAATTTTATTAATAACCGGGATAATCACCAGATTATTCGCAATGGCCAGGTAGGCGTTCGCAATCGTTTGGGCTTCAACGCCCTGGGTGGCATCCACCAGCAACAAGGCCCCCTCACAAGCTGCTAAACTGCGCGAGACCTCGTACGTGAAATCGACGTGCCCTGGGGTATCAATAAGGTTGAGTTGATAGGTCAAACCATCCTGGGCTTTGAACTGGGTCCTGACCGCATGGGCTTTAATCGTAATGCCCCGTTCACGTTCCAGGTCCATGTCGTCAAGAATTTGGTCTCGAAACTCACGAGGAGTAATCGCACCCGTCAGCTCCAAAAACCGATCGGCTAAGGTGGATTTCCCGTGATCGATATGGGCGATGATGGAGAAATTCCGAATGCGTGCAAGCGGGTGGGACTTCATCATTCAAACTTATTGATTGTATTCGGGTTTCATCAGGTTGTCAAAAAAGAAAAGCGGTCCTTATAATCGCCACGCGTGACATCCTTTCTCTGCCAAAACCGGTGAGCACACGCCCGACCTCTACCCAACTCGCTGATTGGGACCGCCAATATCTGTGGCACCCTTTTGCCCAAATGAAAGAATGGGAGCAAGAAGTCCCGCTCATTATCGAGCGAGGAAAGGGGCCGTACCTCATTGATCTTCAAGGACGACGATACTTGGATGGAGTTTCCTCGCTCTGGGTGAACGTCCACGGCCACCGGCACCCGATTCTCGACAAAGCGATTCAGGACCAACTAAAGAAAATCAGCCATAGTACCTTGCTGGGTCTTTCCAATCCGCCTGCCATTCGACTGGCGCGGGAGTTGGTCCACCTGGCGCCACCAGGATTGACACGGGTGTTCTACTCAGATGATGGGTCTACCGCCGTCGAGGTCGCCCTCAAAATGGCCGTGCAATACTGGCAACAGAGAAAGCCGTCAGCCGGACCGAAATGGAAATTCGTTCGGCTGGCCTTGGCGTATCATGGAGACACCGTAGGAGCGATGAGCGTAGGCGGAGTAGAACTCTTTCAAGAACGGTTTCGCCCCCTCCTCTTTCCTTCCATGCCAATCGATCCCCCCTACTGTTACCGCTGTCCACTGCACTTGAAATTTCCCTCCTGCCAAATGGCCTGCATCGACCCTCTTGAGGAATTGCTGGCAAAGGAACATCAGGAAATTGCCGGGGTCCTTGTGGAACCGCTGGTTCAAGCCGTCGCTGGGATCGTGACAGCCCCCGCCGGGCATCTCACCAAGGTTCGGGCGCTATGCTCGAAATATCATGTTTTGATGATCGCCGATGAGGTCGCCACCGGCTTCGGACGGACCGGAAAAATGTTTGCCTGTGAGCACGAATCCGTGGCACCGGATTTGATGGCGATTGCCAAGGGCCTCACCGGAGGATACCTCCCCTTGGGAGCCACCTTGGCCACGGAAGAAATCTATCAAGCCTTTCTGGGTGAATATGGGGAATGGAAAACCTTTTTCCACGGACATAGTTATACGGGGAATCCCTTGGGATGCGCCGCGGCGTTAGCCAACCTGGAGATTTTCAAAACCGAGCGCACCTTGGCCAAGGTACAAAAGCGAATTCCAGTTCTCCAGCGTGTACTGAAACCACTCGCCCGACTGGCGCACGTGGGAGACATTCGCCAATGCGGGTATATGGTGGGCATTGAATTGGTCAAAAACAAAGCCACGAGAGAGCCGTTCCCCCTCACCGCACGAATGGGGCACAAAGTGATGCTGGAGGCCCGCCGGCGCGGGCTGTTGATACGCCCAATCGGCAACGTCGTCGTTCTCATGCCACCGCTTAGCACATCGGTCAAAGAGCTTCGACAAATGGTCTCCATCATTAGCCAAGCGGTTACGGTCGTGGGCCGAGACTTAGGCCAAACTATGGAGAAGGCCGGCCGTATGTAAAAAAGGGTTCTTTAGGAAATTGTGTTGGTAACCGGTACTGATCCTTAATTCTTTAGCCCCTTTTGGGTTATGCTTGGGTTCCCCGCCTTTGTAAGGCGGGGCGGAGGGGAGGTAGAGCCCTCGTGGAGGAAGACTATAATATCTCTCGAGTAATGTTGCATTTTCCGGTCCCTGCCCCACCTAGCTTCCCCTCTCCCAATTAGAATTCTTCAACCGGTGGACTCGGATTTG
>JACZVJ010000054.1 GCA_022572725.1 Nitrospinota bacterium
CACCTCGGCGACTTCCTCGGCAATCAGCCCGTATTGGATCGGCTTCGACCCATCGCCATATGCCTGCGTGTAGCGGAACGTCACGGGGCGGAGGTCGAGCACCTTGCGGCTCGTGTCGGCCATGTCGCGGATGTCTTCCTTGAAGCGGCGGGAGGAGGACACGGTCCCGAGTTGCCCATTGGAGTCGATCACCACATCGATGGCATTGAACTGCCCCGTTGACACACTCCGGACGCCCGCGATGAAAGCCTTCTGCTGTGTGTTATTCCCGGCGCCATCAATTCCGATCCGAATGGTGCCGGATTCCCCAGCCACGCCCTGGTTGGTTATGTAAATATTGTCACTACCGGTCGTCTGGTTCTGTCCCGCAAGGGAGCCAATGGCGACATTTCTCTCGCCAGTGGTATTTTTCTGAAGCGCCAGCGTTCCAGTAGCGGTATTCTGGAGGCCCATGGTATTGAGCACTAGTGACCCAATCCCTATAGCAGTGTTGCCGGCGCCGGTGGTGTTAAACCAGAGCGCCTGGGTTCCGAGGGCAGTGTTGCCGCCGCCGGTGGTGTTCCTCCAGAGCGCTTGGAATCCAACCGCCACGCTGCTACCGGCGGTGTTGAAACTCATGGCATCAGCCCCAACGGCCGTGTTTTGGATGCCGGTGGTGTTGGAAATAAGCGCACGCCTCCCTATACCCGTGTTATTGAAGCCGGTGGTGGTAGACGCGAGTGCACTCGATCCAATGGCGGTGTTGGCGACACCCGTGGCGCCCTGGAGTGTCCGATCACCGAAGGCGGTGTTTTCGTTACTAGTGGTGTTGTCTCTCAGAGTTTGGCAAGATGTGCCCCAATGCCTTTGCCAGGTCTAAGGCCGCCTCAGCCGTAATTCCTCGCTTGCCCTTGATGAGTTCGTTGAGCCGGGTGCGAGTCCATCCCACCCTTTGAGCAAATTGGGATTGATTCATACCTACCGGCTCAAGGAACTCTTCTAACAGCATTTCTCCAGGATGGAATGGATTTTTTGGTTGTTTCATGAGGACTCCTCCGTTAACCAGCCATTCAGTGATAATCCACAATCTGTACGTTAAATGCATTTTCTCCCTCCCATAGAAATACCACACGCCATTGATCATTGATTCGAATAGAATGGAGCCCTTTCGAGGCGCCTTCCCCCTCACCCTCATCCCCCAGCCTTCGCCGAGCCTCCTTCGCCGAAGTGGCTACGAGGCCTGAAAGTGCTTCGGCGCGCAGGCAGGTCTCCCCATAGGGGCGAGGGGGTTTTTAGATGTACTAATTGAAAGTTACAACACTCTAGCTACTGACTTAATTTGGTTGCCCCTGAGACTCTTGGGCGAATTCAGGCATGATTTCGAAGCGTCAGCTCCTCAGGAGGAGGGTTCAGGTAGGCTTGGTTCTTCAAATAGGTGATCTCCTTTACACGTGCGTAATGGGAGATCAAGGTTCGCGGCACGGCCAGAGAGGTGACACCACGGTGGTATTCGCTGATTGCCTCTTGTAACTCTTCCCATTCTATTCGGCTCAGGTGGCCTTTCAGGAGGCCAGCCAGGTGCTTGAGCACTTTGACGTGCTTGCGGACCGTGGCTTTGACCTTGAGGGCTTCCATGAACAGTTGACCATAGCGGAGGGCTGATTGGCGGGGGTTCACGTCCTTGGCTGAAGCGACCAGCGGCTCCAACTCCTGGTAATGGGCAGGACTGTGGGCCAATACAAGGTACTTGTGCTGGGCGTGGAAGGCCGCGAGTGCCCCACGGGTGGCACGCCCACGGGTCAGTGCCCTCCACCGGTGATACCCCAACACCCGGTCGATAAAACTTTCTCTCAAAGAAAAGTTTCGCAGGCGGTCTTCTTCTTCGACCGGAATCAAAGGAAAATGTTGTTGAAAGCTTTGGGCGAATAGACCCTTGGATCTTCCATTGAGAGTTCCCTCCTGATTGTAGACGCGGACACCCTGGACTCCGCAGCTCGGAGAATCTTTTTTAAAGACGTATCCAGCTAAGTCCAAGTCTGCAAGCTCGCGGACCCTTCGATTGGCAAAGCGTGTCATTCGGACGGTGTGGTCGATCCCCGTGCGGATCGTCGTCAGCCGTGGGTCTTGTGGGTCTCCCATCAATCGCATGGGTTCCCGTGGGGTGCCGAATCCTGCCTCCACCTCTGGGCAAATGGGCACCCACTCGACAAGTCGACCTAACACCTCGACAAGAAAGGCTTCCCGTTTATGGCCCCCGTCGTACCGGACCTGTTCACCTAGCAGACAGCGGCTAATGCCTATGCGAACAGGTCGAACAGGCTGACCTTCTGGTGTGCCCTGGTCGGCGGGAGTGTGGGACGATAGCGATTGTCTGTTCATCGCGGCTCAGTCCTTGGTCTCTGCTTTACTATGGATTGCAAAGCTGATTCTAACGTTGGGTAGGTGAATTGAAAGCCTAACCGCTGTGCAACCAGGGGTTCCACATGTTGGCCCGTGGTCATCAGGGTAGCCAGTTCTCCCAGTCCAAGCCTCAAAGCCAAGGCTGGGACGGGGAGCCATGAGGGTCGCCCCAAAACATGGCCTAAGGTCTGGCAAAATTCACTCATGGTGACCGGATAAGGGGAAACGGCGTTGATGGCTCCATGAATGGTTTCATCTACAAGGGCGACCTTTATGAGAGCCATCAGATCTTGCAAATGGATCCATGAAACCTTCTGGTGGCCTGGGGCGATTGGACCACCGATAAAGAGACGAAAGGGCAGTAACATCCGTGGCAAGGCTCCTCCATCCCCTGCGAGAACCATCCCCATTCTCAGCTGAACCACCCGGACTCCATACTCTTCCGCCCGCCTGGCCTCCTGCTCCCAATCCACGCAAAGCTCTGCCAGAAATCCGATCCCCGGTCCGGTTTGCTCCGTCACCGAGGTCAATTCTTGTGGGCCGTAGAATCCAATTCCAGACGCATTCATCAACACGCGTGGTCGCTTGGAAATATTTGAAAGAGCATTCACGACTAGGCGGGTCGTTCCAACGCGGCTGTCATGCAGGACTCCTTTTCGGTTCTTCGTCCATCGCGCATCGGCAATAGGCTCTCCAGCCAGATTAATGATCGCATCCGTATCTGCGAATACTTTTTCCAGTGTTCCCAAAGGGAGGGGATTCCATTTGATAACGGGAATGGAAGCTCCTAGACGGGTGCGGGCTTTTTCTGGGTTTCGCGAGAGGACGGTCACCTGATGGCCTTCTTGCACCAAAAATTGACAAAGGGACCGACCGATGAAGCCTGATCCTCCGATAACCGTGATGTTCACGATATTCTCCTAGGCAGAAATTCGCGCACAGGCTCTGGTTCTGGGAAACCTCATGGGTTCACCTACCACGTGGAGGGTCCCTCAGGAATTGGCCGATTGCGATGGTATTTCTTCAAGGCTGCTTTGTTTGTGAATAAGCAAAGTTTTTCAAGATCTCCAGGAACTGGAGTCCCCTGTATTGCCCTTGGCTTTCAAAGGGGAAGGTAGAATCCCTGGACAGAGTTATTTTAACCGGACAAGGACGTTCACACCAAATGGTGCAAGGTGATCTCAGGTGGGCAAAAAAGCCGGACGGGGAGAAGGGAAGCTCCGGTGCCCCGCGAGGTATAACCGGGCATTCGGTTTTGATAATTCCAGGGGCCGGCGATGTACTGTCTGCCGCAGTGGCTGTTATTGATGATGGAAATTCCACCGGGAAGGCACATTTGGCCCCCGTGGGAATGACCGCACAAATAATAGTCCATCCCTGCCTCGCAGGCTGATTCGATGATTTCGGGAGAATGGGCCAAAAGGATTTTGGTCGCCTCAGCCGGGACATGTCGTAGCGCTTTCGCCAGGTCATCCGTTCCATAATAATTGGTATCGTCCAGGCCGACAATCCACATAGTGTCTTTTCCTCGATGAATCGGCACCGATTCATTCAACAACATCTGAAGCCCGTGTTTTTCTAGCCCTGGAACCATTTCAATAAAGTCATGGTTGCCTAAAATACCGAGAATGCCGTGGGGGCAGTGGATGGCGGTGGTCAATTCGGCCATGCGGGCAATCGTCTCCTCATAGTCCCCGTATGTATGAAAGCGGAAGTCACCGGTAATCACGCATAGATCATAGCTCAGACTCCCAATAACTTCTCTCAACCGCCTGCCGCGATCGAGAATACTTTCCAAATGAAGATCGGAGAGATGAAGGATACGGAAACCACGAAAGGATGGGGGAAGTCCGCGAAGGGGAACCTTGACTGTTTCCACTTTGTAGTCCATAGAATTCCGGGTTGCTCGACCAAACAGCCCGCAGGCCTTGAGCAACACCTTCAACGTCGTCCCCAACTTTTCAATATTTTCCCAGTGGATTTCTAAGCCCCTCGGGGTGAACCGCAGAGCGGAATGTTCGGTTTGCCGTTGTAGACGTTTTGACAAATGCTCGGAACCGATTCGTGCTTGTAACTGCAAAATGGCTTCGTTATCGACCATGGTGAAATTTTCTCGCTGAACCGAGGAAGGGAGAAGACAATCCAAAGGTGACGACGACCCTAGGATCTTGATCGGTCCGACATGGGGAAAAATTGAATGTTAAACTTGGTGTTATTGATGAGGGAAACCAGAGAAAACGGTTAGGCCAAAGGAAGGGAGGCTTGTATTCCTAAGGGCCCACTGGTCCCTCAAGGCCGAAGGATATTTCTGGAGACTTGTCAATAACCTGTTGTCCCTTTATGATTCCTTATCCACGATGCAATCGCTCGATGTCAATAATCCTGACATTCCCGACCTTCAGTTTGTCTTGTTGGTCTTAGCACTGTGCACCTCTGACATGCCTACCTTCAATGTTCCAGAAGAACTTCGACACACCTTGTTTGACAGATGCTGGGCCCTGCTTCACGATTCTCCACCCCCTGCGGAAAAGGAGAAACGGGTCCTTGATCTTCGCCAAGGGGACGAGGTGACCCTGGAGGCCCTTGTGGAGGTTATTCAAAGGACGTTTAATGATAGCGGAATTACCCGGTTAACCTGGGATCATACACCAAGTGAACCTACTCGGGCCACCACACCTGAAGCCATGCCCTTAATTGAGCGATTGCAGCAGTTCTATCCCGAGCCACCTGAATCGTTAAAAGATCCTTCAGGATCAACCGACCCTACCTCCAATCCATAACTGGGGCAGGTTCGTCATAAACCCGGTGCAGGCTCTCGAGGTCAAAGGTTATCCCTCTTCACATCGTTTACATTCCAAAACTGTTCCGACATGACTTTTCCGTCCACTGGGAGTCGTTACCCAGGGCCGTTCGATCCATGGTGGGTTATGCCGCACATGCTGTCCGTGTCCACACTCCAGATCGGCCACCCAATCCCCACTATCGTCCTGATGAAAGCCGATAATTCGGCGCCTCACTCTGGCATTTCCCCATAATTTTCAGCGAGGAACCTCCTTTCCTGGTCATCCCAACCTTGTTTGATCTTTCACGTCCAGCCAATCCCGCAACCAGTCGCCAAAAAGGTTGATCGCCAGGACCACAGCCATGATGGCCACCCCGGGGGTGATCACCAAATGGGGAGCAACGAGCATATAACGGGTTCCCTCCCGAATCATGCTTCCCCAGGAGGCCGCTGGGGGCTGAACGCCGAGGCCCAAGAAAGAAAGCCCTGCTTCGGCGATGACTGCCCCAGCAATACCAAAGCTGGCTTCCACGATCAAGGGAGCGCTGACCAGTGGTATCAGATGGCGAACCATGATCCGAAGGGGTTTGGTTCCAATGGCAATCGCAGCATGGATGTGATCTCGTTCTTTCACGGTAAGCACTTGGGCCCGGGACAAACGGGCATAGCCGACCCAACCGACTGCCGAGAGAGCAATCACCACGTTATCAATACCGGGTCCCATCACGCCGGCTAGTGCGATCGCAAGGAGGATTCCAGGAAAGGCCAGAAAGACATCGATGATTCGAACCAGGGCATGGTCCACCCACCCCCCCATGAAGGCTCCAAAGGTCCCGATCATCGTTCCCACACACAGGGAAAGGCCTACCACCGCAAACGCAACGAAAAACGAGGTGCGTGCTCCCATGATCAGTCGATCCAGGATAGGCCGCCCAAGGTCGTCGTATCCTAACCACTCCTCGGCGCCTCCCGGGACCAGAATTTTGGATAGGTCAATGTGCTCGGGGGCCAAAGGAACGACAAACCCAAGAAGGGCCATGCTTGCCCAAAGGAGTACCAACCCTAGTGGGGCCCACATCCGCATTATGGTCCTTTTTGAATACGCACGCGTGGATCGATCCACGCATAGAGAAGGTCGGTAAGCAGATTGACCAGGACGTAGGACAGGCTGATGAAGAGGACGGTGGCTTGAACGACGGGATAGTCACGTCGTTGAATGGCCTCGACGACCAAAAGGCCGATCCCCGGCCAGGAAAAGACGGTCTCGGTAATGATGGCTCCACCTAACAGGGCACCGAGTTGAAGCCCAAGCAGGGTGATGACCGGCAGCAAGGCATTACGTAGTCCATGATGGGCAATGACCCTCCATTCCGTCAGGCCTTTCGCCCGAGCCGTGCGAATAAATTCTTCCGTAATCACTTCCAGCAGAGCGCTTCGTATCATTCGTGAGAGAATGGCTGCCATAGCCGTACCGAGGGTCAAGGCAGGAAGTACAAGGGACATGAAGCCTTCCCGCCCGCTGACTGGGAACCACCCGAGCCACAAAGCCCCGACCAGAATCAGCATAGGCCCCATCCAGAAATTGGGAATGGAGACCCCGACCAATGCGAACCCCATGGCACCAAAGTCCAGGAGGGTATTGCGATGCATCGCCGCGAGTATTCCAAGGGGCAGGGCGAGGAACGTGGCGACCCAGAGTGCGGCAATTCCCAGCTCGATCGTGGCGGGGATTCGTTCCAGTAAAATATCGAGGATGGGGCGTCTTGAATAAATGGAGGTTCCCAGATCCAACCTCACCAGTCGCGCCAGGTAGTCGAGCAATTGAAGGTGAACAGGTTGGTTCAGGCCCAAGGCCTCACGAAGAGCCTCTTTATCCGCTGGTTGGGCTGACTCTCCTAGCATGACCTCGACGGGATCGCCTGGGACCAAATGAATGAGGGCAAACACCAAACACATCACCCCTAAAACTACCACGGTGGCTGTTATCAAGCGGGATACAAGAAATTGAAGCACTCTGGCACCTTAGTGACGTAATGGGGTGATAGAACGGTGCACCATTTGCAGCCCATCGTAATTTCCGTCGAGGGCCAGGGTAAACCCTTCGATCTCTCGCCGGGCAATAAAGACGTGATCCTCATACCAGAGTGGGACATAGGGTAGAGCCTCGAGGAGATAGGCCTGAAGCTGTTGGTAGTAGGCGCGCTTATCGACGAGAGCTTCAGCGGCTTCGGCTTGTTCAATGAGACGGTCGGCCGACGGGCTTTTGAAACGGCCACGATTGGCCCCATTGGGAGGTACGGATCGACTATGAAAGACGTACGAAAAAATATCCGGCGTTTGGATGCCCACCCACGATAGGCTGTACATTTGAAATCGTCCAGCCTTGATATCCCCGTAAAACGTGCCCCAATCGTAGCTTCGAAGGTCGACCCTAAACCCGACCTGGGTGAGTTGATGTTGAAAAATAGTCGCCAACCGAATCCGAAATGGATCACTCGAGGTTTTGTAAGTGAGGTGGACCGGATGCTCCTGGGAATACCCGGCCTTGGCCAAAAGGCTCCGTGCCTTTTCGGGGTTATAGTCATACCCTTGGAGGGAAGAATCGCCAGCCCAGTGGTCCGGGGGAAGCAAAGATTCGGCCAGGTGTGCGCTCCCTCCTAATACGAGCCGGATAATGGCCTCCCGATCAATGGCATGGGCAACGGCCTGCCGGACGACGAGTTGCCCTGTCAGTGGGTCCTGTAGGTTGAATCCCAAATAGGCGAAATTAGTGCCTCTGCCACGTTGTATGTGCACTTGTGGATTTTTGGCCAGATAGGCCACGAGCTCAGGGGGAAGATCATTCTGCATCATGTCAATTTCCCCGGCCAATAGCTTGAGAGCCCGAACCGTGGGATCGGGAACTCGGATGAATTCGAATGGCTGGCTGTCAGAGCGTCTCACCAATTGGAGGCGACTTTCGTCCGGCCGTCCACGAAAGGCGAAGGGGCCGCTCCCGACCGGATGCGAGTGAAATGGATGCCCTTTCGCGACAAGTCTTGCAGGGAGAATACCGATAATCAAATAACCGGGAAACAGCGGGTCAGGCCGAGCGAGATGAAAATCGATGATGTCCTCGCTGGGAACTTCGATGTGGTCGATCATTTTGAGACTACTACGGTGTGGTGAGCTGTGTTGAGGGTCCAGAATAAAATCGTAGGTGGTTTTGACGTCTCGTGACGTGAGCGGACTTCCATCATGGAACTGGCTGTTCTGGTTCTTCAGCCGAAAGCGGTAATGAGTGGGGGTCAACATTTCCCACATGGCTAGAGAGGGTACCGGCTGAGAAGCTTGGGTAAAATCGACCAACCGTTCGTACAGGAGCCGATTGATCCGTGCTGAAGTCGCATCCGTCGCGAATCGGGGATCAAGATTAGATGGGGCACTGGCGAGTCCAAATCGCAAAACGTCGGGTGATGGTTCGTTACAGGCTGGAATAACAAAAAGGCAAGTGATAATAGCGAGCTTTGTGAAGTGTGAGGTTGGAAATTTCAACGAAGTCGGCCTTTCGACGACTCAGGCGAAGAAAAATTTCTGGAGAACCAGCTCATTGGTCATGACCCCGATAGCTAAGGAAGCCACTCCGCGGCCCCGTGACGGGAAGGAACTTCCTCATTTTCCTCGCCCCCTTTGGGGGGACCTGTCTGTGTGCGCCGTACAGGCCGGGAGGTGAAGGTGAGGGGTGAAGTTCCTTGTAAGGCCTGCGGGGACATGAGAAAGGTATCAACGATTGGCCCGACCTTACCGACATAATAACTTAGGATAAGGACCGCATCCCTTGCAGGGCGGGATTTTTTAGCCCCGGATCCCATGGTTCCAACACGATCCCCATCTCTTGAAATGAATGATGGAATAGTCATCTTTGTGCAGATCAGGTGCATCAAGCTGGAATTTGGTGAGGGCTGTGGAAATGCCGCCTGAAAGGAGGCGCCCAAAATGACTACCCAGGCTACCGATGTTCCGCCTCTTCTTTCCTCAGGATTAGCTGCTCCTAGGGTTTCACGTTTTCCACCAGCGCCCTCCTCCATTGAAGAGACGGGCCTGCCCTCGGAACTGTTGGTGCAATTACTGGTCAAAACCCTTTTTTCGGCCGGCGAGCTCACCGAAGCCTCAGGCGGAGTGCACTTAAAATTGCCTTATGGCGTGATGAAGGAGCTGTTTACCATCCTTCAGCGGGAAAAATTGGCCGAGGTGAGGGGGCATGGGGAACCCCTCGGGGTCTTGTATCGTTATAGCCTGACCGATGCAGGTCGGCAAAGAGCACAAACCTATTTAGAAGTCGGCCGGTATATTGGTCCGGCGCCTGTCCCACTCACCCAGTACGAGGCTATGGTCCGGAAACAGCCGGTGGCCGACCTCCGCATCGATCGGCCGACGGTGGAACGGGCTTCAGAGAATCTCGTCCTCTCACCCCAAGCCATCGAGCAGGTGGGTGAAGCGGTCAACTCTGGATGGGCGATCTTTTTGTATGGCCCTCCTGGAAATGGGAAAACGGTTTTAGCGGAGGCGATCGGCCGCATGCTGAGAATGGTGGCCGGAGGCGAGATTTTCATTCCCTATGCCGTAGAAGTCGATGGCCAAATTCTTCAAATCTTTGACCCGCTCACCCACCAGGCGGTTGAACAAGGCCCCGAGGCGGCCCGTTCCCTGATTGAAGCCAAGGTTGAATGTGATACGCGATGGATCTACTGCAAACGCCCCCTCGAAGTAGCAGGAGGCGAATTGACCCTGGGGATGCTGGACCTCACCTTTAACCCAACGGCCAAATACTATCAAGCGCCTCCGCATATCAAAGCGAATGGGGGAATTTTCCTTATTGATGATTTTGGCCGGCAGTTGGTCAGGCCTCGGGATTTACTCAACCGTTGGATTGTGCCCCTTGAGAAACGGGTGGATCATCTCACCCTCCATACGGGGAAGGTATTTCAAATTCCCTTTGACACCATTGTGATTTTCGCCACAAACCTTGAACCCCACAAACTCGCGGATGAAGCCTTCCTTCGGCGCATCCGCAATAAGATTTATATTGGCGACCCGTCGCCGGAAACTTTTTCGCGGATCTTTCAAAACACTTGTAAGCAGAAAAGCGTGCCATTCGATTTAGGAGCGATGGATTATCTGTTTCGCAACGTCTACCAAAAACATGGGTTGAACCTGCGGAGTTGTCATCCCCGCGACCTCGTCGACCATATTATTAGCATTGCCAAATTCAATGGCGTGCCTCCCTCACTCGACCGGTCATTCCTCGATCGTGCTTGCCAAACGTACTTTTTCTTGGGCGGCGAAGCTGATCGGCACCCCCCACCTGCCTAATCCCCCGCTCCACGTTTCAACGCCTAGATAATTTCGTGTGCCGGCTCACAAGGATTCTTCGGCTTCCTGATTCCTTTGCGGCCTCGCCAAACGACTCCTTCCAAGGGACAAGGTTGTTGGCCTTCCTTGTCCAATCGGAGGCCAAGGGAGGAAGGAAAAAACTAGGGGCCCGTGCGCGTGGGAGACTTGCAAAATGGAGACGGAAATGAGAGCCGTGCCACTACAGAAGTTCGGGGGAAGAGAGAACCTGTAGGGGATGGGAAATCAATCAGGAAAACACGAGATACGTTATCCCAGCAAAAAGAGCTACACAAGGTAAAGTGAGAATCCAAGCATAGAGAATTCGAGTTGTCACTCCCCAACGGACTGCGGAAAATCCTTTAACCACCCCTTGGCCTAGAATTGCTGAGGTGATCGTGTGAGTGGTGCTGACTGGTAAACCGATGTGTGCTGTGGTCATTAAGACCACTGCTGCACCGGTTTCCGCTGCAAAACCATGCACCGGTTCGAGTTTGGCTATTCTCATTCCTAGAGTACGAATAATTTTCCACCCCCCCGTTGCCGTACCCAACCCCATAGCCAAAGCACAGCTTAGGATCACCCATCCGGGAACCTCAGCTTCATCAATATGGCCACCCGAAAGGAGAGCTAAGGTAATGATACCCATCGCTTTCTGGGCATCATTTGCTCCGTGGCTGAAAGCCATGAATCCTGCTGACAGTAACTGGAGTCGCTTGAAAAGTTTTGAGGCATAGGCGCGGGGAGTCCTAAAAAATAACCACCCCAAAAGAACCATTAACCCAAAAGCCATCAAGAATCCAAAAAATGGGGAAAAAAGCATGGCTTGAAGTACTTTGATGATGCCCCCAATCTTTATCGCTTCGAATCCAGCATGAGCCACGCCTGCCCCTAGCATCCCGCCGATTAACGCGTGGGAGGAGCTGGAGGGAAGGCCAAGGGAAAGAGTGATCTGGTTCCATACAATGGCTCCCACCAAGGCAGAATTGATAACGGTCTGGTTAATTAAGGTTGGATCTAAGATGCCTGTCCCAATCATTTTGGCCACCTCTGTCGACATGAAAGCTCCAAAAACATTTAAAACGGCTGCAAAAAGTACAGCAGCTAAGGGGGACAAGACTCTTGTCGAAACAACAGTGGCGATGGCATTTGCGCTGTCATGCCATCCATTAGAAAAATCGAAAAGCAGGGCCAAAATGATGACCAACAATAATGATGTGTCAAATCCCAACATATTTTTCGTTTGTCCTCGGACCGGTAGTGGTAAGGTATTTGGGTATTGGTTGTGTGGGTTTCGAGAAGCCTAGATTCTTGAAGGAGTGTTCAAGTGGATTTTAGGGAGATGCGCTCCAAAATATTTGCCACATCCTCACACCGATCAGTCCCTTTCTCCAATTTTTCATAAATCTCTTTCCACTTGATAAGAGTTATGGGATCTTTTTCGTTCTGGAATAAGTCGGAAATGGCTTCATCAGCGATGTGATCGGCTTCGTTTTCGAGCGTGTTTACCTTAATAAAACACTCGTTGAGGTCCAAAGGCCCTTTTCCTAATTGCCCAATGGCAGAATTGACTTCAAGGGTTCCCTGGAGGATTGTCTCGGCTAACGCGATTGCTGGGGGCGTTGGTTTTTGGACCTTCAGGATTAGGAGCCGTTTAGCTACTCCATCAATATCATCCAGGACGTCATCAATAGCACTGGCTAGATCGTGAAGGTCTTCTCGATCCAATGGTGTAATAAAGGTCTGATTCAGGTTTCTCACGATCTCATGGGTAATAAGATCCCCTTTATGTTCAATTTCTTTAATTTTGGCAACCATCTCTTGGGGATTTTTGAAGTCCTCCATTAAACTTTTTAGAGCCCGACTGCCCTCCACCACGTTTATTGTCGCCCTTTTGAGCAGGACGAAAAATTTGTCTTCCTTTGGAAAAAATGTCAGCATCGGGGCTCAATCTCCATTTAGAATGGCATCTTGTGAGTGTAACGGGACAACAAAGGTATGCAGCAGGGCATTTGGAGTTTCTCTCTCAGACCCTGCCGGCCAAAATTATTTAAAGAATTCCTCTCTTGGCTGACCGGGAACCTTTAGATAATTCTTCAGGCTTTGCTCCGGCATACTTGAAACGGGACAGAAAGGCTTATGAAGACACTCTGTCTCATCGGGAAGGATCAGGCTGTCTAATTGAACTTCTCGGAAAAGGGGAACCAAAACGGTTGAGGTGAGAAAAGTTAACCCTTTAAAACACTTCCTCGTTCTTTCCAGTGGGTCAATAGCCATTCTTGGGAATTCATCGCCTTTCCCTGAGGTGGAGGGTGAAGGCGTTCGTACCCTCCATCGGGTAAGAGGCGCCGGGCTTTCACATTATCTTCAAGGTTCACTTGCAGAAGGTTCTGAATAATGAGTTCCCGAAGTCGGGAGGATTCGACCGGAAACAACACCTCCACTCGACCGTCAAGATTCCTTGGCATCAGGTCAGCGCTTCCAAGAAACACTTCTTCCTGTCCGCCATGACGAAAGTAATAAATCCGAGCATGTTCCAAAAATCGTCCCACGATTGACAACACCGTTATATTGTCACTCACTCCGGGGATCCCGGGTCTGAGGCCACAAATCCCCCGGACCAGCAGATCAATTTTCACCCCCGCCTGTGAGGCTCGGTACAGAGCCTGAATACATGCCTTATCCACCAGGGCATTCATCTTAAAAGCTAAATACCCATCGCCATGGGTTTGTTGGTGGTTAATTTCACGATCAATCCGCCGCAAAATTTGTTCTCGCATTCCCCGGGGAGCGACAAGCAGTTTGGTGTAGGAATCTTTCCTGGAATACCCGGTTAGGGCATTAAATAAATCCGAGACATCGTCTCCCATGGCGTGGTTGCAAGTGAAAAAGCTGAGGTCGGTATAAATTCGACTGGTGACCGGGTTGTAATTGCCCGTGCCGAGGTGAACGTAGCGTCGGATTCCATCTTCATCCCGACGAACGACCATGCACATTTTGGCATGGGTTTTGAGTCCCAACACCCCGTAAACCACGTGCACTCCTTCGTCTTCAAGTTTACGGGCCCCCTCGATATTGTTTTCTTCGTCAAAGCGCGCTTTCAGTTCGAACAGCACGGCCACCTGTTTCCCGTTTTGCCTGGCCTCCATGAGGGCCTCGAGGATTTGGGAGTTGGACCCGACTCGGTACAGAGTTTGTTTGATGGCAAGGACGTTGGGATCGGATGCCGCCTCTCGAATGAAATCCACCACGGGCAAAAAATTGTCATAAGGATGGTACAGGAGGATGTCTTCCCGGCGAATGATCGAAAAAAGGCTTTCCTTTTTGTTAAGGGGGTCAGGCGTCGTCGGTAAAAATGGTGGGTATTTCAGGTCCGGACGGTCTATGCGGGTCAGTTCCATCAAGCTGGAAAGGCCGAGAGGAATACCCTGCGAATACACTTGGTAGGGGGCCAAATTTATGTTTCTGGTGAGAATTTCTCGGATGTGCTCTGGAGTTGTCTGGTCAATTTCAAGGCGCACGACTGACCCAAAGTGGCGCATGTCGACTTGCTCTTCTATGGACTCAAGAAGATCGGCGGCCTCGTCCTCTTCGATCTCGAATTCCGCATCCCGTGTCACCCGGAAGGAGTATGCCGCAACGATTTTTAATCCGGGAAATAACAGATTCATGTTGGCAGCAATGATCTCCTCCAGCCATACGAAATTATTAGCGGCCAAGTCGGTCAGGCCGAGTTGTTGGTTCTCAGCTACCATCTCTTCGCCAGGAATGCGGATCAGTCGGGGAAAGATGTCAGGGATCTTCACCCGGGCAAAGCATTCGCCCCGCTCCGGATCTTTGGCGACGACGGCGAGGTTGAGGCTTAGGTTGGAAATGTGGGGAAAGGGATGGGAAGGGTCGAAGGCTAGTGGGGTCAGCACGGGGAAAATTTCTCGTGAAAAGTATCGCCGGAGGAGCTGTCGTTGTTTGGGCTGGAGCTGGTTATAGCGAAGAATATGAATGCCGGTGGCACGAAGCTTGGGCAACACATCGTTCTGCCAGCATTCGGAGAATCGTCCCAATTGAAGGAGTATTTCTTGGCGAACGGCGGCGAGCTGTTCAGAGGGGGTCATTCCATCAGATGGAGCTTCTAACACTCCACCCGATAACTGCTCGCGAAGACCGGAGATACGAATCATGAAAAATTCGTCCAGATTGCTGGAAAAAATAGAAAGAAATTTAACCCGCTCCAAAAGCGGTTGGTCTTGGTCCTCCCCCTCTTCTAACACACGGGCATTGAAGTGAAGCCAGCTTAACTCCCGGTTGATGTAAAGCCGGGGGTCCTCCAAATCGAGGGGCTGGGGGGTAATTTTAAGCTGAGGCTGAGCTGAACCGGTGGACATGAGCTATGCTCCCCTGAAAATACCAGGTTAATGAGCAGTATAGAAAGTATGGAGAACTAAATAAAGGGTAAGCCAGCCGAAGCTAGGGAGTACCCGTATTAGGCTTTTACAGTGGGTCATCTCCTTTTATCGGCAAGCCTTCGATAGGCTAAAACCCTGGACTTTTTGACGGTGGTTGTGGCCAGGCTTCTCGGGCGCGCTTCTTTAATTTGCCCCATTGTTGAGGGAAGGTTTCCCGCAGCCGGCGACGACGGGCACGAAGACGTTCCACAACCTGGCCAACCGCAAACGCTGCTTTGACACCCCGGGAGGTCCGGATCAGCTCCCGAAGTCGTTGTTCGGTGACGACGGCATCCTGATGCTCACCAAGGAGATCCTGCAGTATTTTTGCCTGGCGGATAAACCGGGTAGCGGGCTTCCCCACGGCAGTTTCGGCCAGTTCGGCAGCGTATCGAGCACGCTTGGCCTGGATTCGGATAAGGTGAAGATCTTGATCGGAACACTCCGAGCTCTTCTTGTCGATGGCACGACGAAGTTTTTTAAATTCCTTGATGGCAATGTCCTGGAGGGAGACATGAGAAAGCCCAACACTGGGATGGTGGGTGGCATCCTCAAGTTGATTGAGAAGATGAAGATACCGACCACTGCGCAAGGCGTCCAGCATCGCCCCTCGGGCAATGGACCGTTGGGTTTCAAGGACAGCCAGAACTCGCTCAAAGGCTTGACGATCCGGCGTGGGGAGGGAGGTTGCCTCCGCATAAAGGTGTTGAAGGAGAACATCGTAGTCTCGGACTTGTCCGAGGATCCCGCCCAGCCAGCCGATTTCGGCTCGGAGGTTGTCTCCCCATTCAATGGCAAGCAAGGGACGGGCAGCTCGAAGCAAGGCACGGTACCGCCTCGTGGCTACCCGCATTTGGTGAAGTTCTTCAGGATCTTTGCCAAATCTTGTTCCCGGGTCATGGAGAAGAATTTCCGCAACCTGGTTTTGGAGTTTTACTTTCAGATGGTCGACGGGCGGTGCGAGGGGAGGAACCTCCGATCTTTCCTTATCAAAGGAGAGTTCCAAGGCTTTGAAAATTTTGGGCCTGGGATCGCCATCCTGGGCACCAGCAGACCGTAGGGCCGCCTCGATTTGGGTCAGGATCGTCTCGTCCCCACTGACCAGTTCAATCTCAATTTCGGAGAAGCGCTGGAGTGTACGTCCCTTATCCAGGACGACAACCCGATCTAAGACAACATCAGCCAGGGCCCCTTCGACGTTTTGAACCCGAACGCCGGTTCGCTGAGTACGGAGCTTTGCGACAGGTAAGAGTGCCTTCCCACGCAGGAGGGCGAGAAGCAAATCCTTAAAGACTTCCGGAGGGCTGAAAGGACCTCCCCGGATCTCAAGTTCCAGGCGGGCTGGTCCACTCGGTAGTTTGAGTTGCCATAGTCCCTTTTTGTGCTCAACACGCCGGCGCAGGGTTATTCCACACTTGGCCAGCCTGTGATCGGTGGTCTCATAGTAGGTGGAGGTGAAGACACGCGGAACGAGAGGATCTCCGGAAAGGTTTGGAAACCGAAACCGTGGGCCGGCAGTGAGTTTTATCTCGCGTTCCAGGGTTTCTCGCAGTTTGTGTTCCACGCTACTAGGGCTTTTCTCTGGAATAGGAAGATTTTTCCGTTCGAACGGTTTTTCTGGAGAGGGGGAAAGGATGTGACGAACCTATGGGGGAAAAATGTGAAACTTTTTGTTCGAAAACGTAGCCTTCGATATCACGCAGCCTTTGTTCACCAGAGAGGAACCCGTTGCCAATATTTCAGAGACCTGACATGATCACACTGCGGGACGATAGGACATTCATTCTGCGTTAATCAATAGTGAGGGTAAGCCCATTGGCGACAAATGTGAGAGGCTCAACCATGGGAGAACCACCTCTGGATCATGGGGAATTAAAGAGCCTACTTGATACGGCCATCTCTGCGGCACGGGCCCCGGCAGCCCAGATCCTGATTCGATTTCACCAGGTTGGATTGGCGGTGGAGGGAAAACCTGATGGAACGCCGGTCACGATCGCCGATCGAGAAGCCGAGTCCACCATTCGGGGTTTGTTGAAGGCTCATCAAACCATCGGTCCAATTGATATTTTGGGTGAGGAGCAGGGTTCGGAGGGGGAAGGGTCTCGACTGCGTTGGCTTGTGGATCCCATTGATGGCACCCGCTCGTTTGTCAATCGCATACCTTTATTTGGGACGATAATTGCCTTGGAGGATACTCTTGAAAATCAGCCCTTGATTGGGGTGATTCACCTTCCTGTGCTTGATCTCACGTACGCCGCCGCCCGTGGATTGGGCAGCACGTGTAATAGCACCCGTGTGTGGGTTTCCCAAGAAACTGGGCCTGAGAAAGCCATTCTTGCCGTGGGTGATCCGGCGCAATTCACTAGCGCCAGGCGGGAGGAGGCCTATCGACGAATGCAAGAGCTCAGTCCTTACCTGCGGGGATACACAGACTGCTTTGGGCACGCCTTGGTGATTAATGGATCCGTGGGAGCCATGATGGACCCTGCTCTACACCCATGGGACATTTTGGCCACGCAGGTCCTGGTTGAAGAAGCAGGTGGGACCATGATCCTTCGTCCCTCACGTGCTCAGAGAAAAGTCGATGCTTTGTTTGGGAATACGGACCTGGTCGGGTTTCTGGCCAAAGATCTTTCATTCTAGGAGGGCGTTGAAAAACTCAATATTTCCTAAATAGGTTACCTAGTGTAGTGTTTCACTCTGTTCTTGTCTTATAAGACCCCCTCGCATATCAGGATAATGATGAGAAAAACGTCTCACGACCTTGTTCAATCTGCTTTGGCCGCTCATCACCATGCCATTTCGAACGAATGTGAGAAATCTGGGTCTCTCTTGGGGAAGATTTCTCCCGTTGGTCGAAATGACAAACCTCTAGGCTTCATGAAATAGGTCAACGTATTTATGAAACACTACACTAGGCTAAGTAGAAAGAGATAAGGTTATTTGGGGTGGTAAGGGACTGATTCGGCAAAGGCGCTCTACCGTTGGATGATGACAAGACTGTTGAAAAAGATGCTAGACTTGGATGTGGAAAGGATTTTGCAGGCTTAGAATTTGGCATCTGTGGTACGCAGGATTCCCCCAAAGAGCAACCGACAGCTCTTGGGGCGACGTAGAATTCTGAAGAAGATGGGAAAAAGACGATGGGGCAAAGGGTCCTTAAGGGCATTGATCGAATTCCTGCGAGAGTAATTCCGGATAGGGCCCATAGCTCAGTCGGTTAGAGCGGCTGACTCATAATCAGCTGGTCCCAGGTTCAAGTCCTGGTGGGCCCACCAATCAAATCAAGCACTTCCACATCACTCGTCAGTTCCGCTCCCGCCTCGGTTGCGCGGGGGTTGCATTTCGTGGCCTCGGCCAGGGCGTCAACGGCCCCTCGGTGAACGCCGGGGATCAGGTGCCCGTACAGGTCCACGGTGACCTGGATCGAGGAGTGCCCAAGCTGCTCCTTGATGTAGACCAGGTTCTCGCCCCGCATGATGAGGAGGCTGGCGTAGGTGTGCCGCAGGGTGTGAGGTGGGACGCGGTGAAGCCCGGCCGCCTCCAGTAGCGGATACCACAGCCGATTGCTGAAATTGCTGGCATCCCGTGGCAACCCCACCCCATTCGGAAAGACCCACGGAATAAACGCTCTCTCCATGAGGGCCGCGTCTTCCTTGGCCTTGTCGTGGCGCTCTCGTAATTTGGCCAGCAGCACAGTTGGCAAGTCAACCCGGCGGGATTTCTTACTCTTGGGACTCCCGACCTGGAGCACCTGCTTGCGATAGGCAACCGTCCGGCGAACCTCCAGGAAGCCGTTGTGGAAATCGACATCGGGCCATTGGAGCCCGAAGGCTTCCCCTTCCCGGAGCCCGGTCCAGGCCAGGGTCGCAATGAGGTCTGCCGCCTCCGGGTACTGAGCCTCCACGGTAGCCAGCAAATGGGCCAAGTCCTGCTCCGTGAAGATCTCCACCCGTTTCTGTTCCTCATGAGCCTGCATCCGGGCAAGACGCCGGCCAATACGGGCCGCCGGATTCGCCACCATCACGCCATCCTCCACGGCATGGTTTAACAGCTCTCGCAGCGGGGCGAGGATATTGCGGAGTGTGCCGCGCTTGAGCCCCGTCTTTGCCTTAGCTGCCAGCAGATCCCGGATCTGATCCCGCTTGAGATCGGTCAACATGCTAGTGCCGAGGGTCGGGAGGATGTGCACCCGGAGCATGGATTCGTACAGTTCGTGGGTACGGGGTTTACACTCCACGGCCGCATAGCTTTTGAGCCAGGACGCCGCATACGCTGCCAGGGTCGTAGCAGAAGGCTGTTCGCGTAAGGGTTCACCTGAGGCCAAGCGCCCTTGAATCTTCGTCGCTGCAGCCTTGGCTGCCTTCTTTCCGTCATTTCCTGTGCCCACTCGTTTCGCTTTCCGTTGACCGTGGTGGTTCACGAAGATCCACCACGCGCCCTTCCATTGTTTGACCGTGACACCCATCGCCTCACCCTCCTTTCTTGGTCATAGGTTTCACTTCTCCTAATTCCCGCTCCAACAATGCCCGAATGTAGCCGCTGGCGGTGTAGCCCTGACTCCGCAAGGCGTCCAACCTTTGTTTCACCGAGATAGGAACCTGGACCAGGATGCGCGTCATTTTCATTCGTCACCACCTCCTTTCCTTGTGACCAATGGGACTAAGATATTATGGTCCTATAATATCATAGGACCATTTATGATGTCAACCGTCCTCACTTGACAGCGGATAGGTGTCTGAGTACGGTGAGTCGCTATGAAGCCCAAAAGCCCCCAACTAACCGATAAACAGCAGGTCGGGATCCGGATAAACATAAATCTGGTCGTGGAAACAAAGGTATTGGCCGCCCGCCAACGTCGTCGCCTAAACGATGTCGTTGAAGAAGCCCTGAAGGACCTACTGAAGAAATACCGCGAGAAAGGAAAAGCCTAGAAGGATAGGTAGGGGGCTGTTAACGGTGCGGATGGCGGGAGAGGAAAGGCGTGACAGGACAAGCCGAAGCCTTTTCCAGGGTTCTCATTGACCAAGCCCTAAAAGACAGCGGTTGGAATCTTCTGGACCCCCTCCAGGTCCGGTTCGAATTGCAGGCTGCCAGTGGGCGGGCAGATTATGTCTTGAGTGCCCCCCATGGCCCCTTGTGCATCCTAGAGGCGAAACGGGAAGACCTGGACCCGTATGATGCCAAGGAGCAAGCTCGGACGTATGCGGAAAACCTTAAGGCCCCGTTCATCATTCTATCCAACGGCAGGGAACATTGGTTTTGGAACTATGCCCGAGCCGACCAGCAGGATGCCTATCGCATCGAGCGGTTGCCATCACCGGATGATCTTGACCGCCGCCGCCTGGACGATCTCTTCCAGTCCCTCCTCCACCGCGCCTTTCAAGGAAAACTGTGATATGCCTGACACCTTCCACCACGGAACCCTGGAACGACCTGTTCCCTCTGCAACTGTTGGACGATAGGCGATGAGTAAACATCCAGACGAATGGGAGGAGGAAGACCTCCAGGCACTTGTGAGAAATGGGGTCGAGGAGGGCTTGGATCTTGAATACAAGCGATGCGCGACTCTCAACAAGGAGGAGCGCCACAAGGATGAGATTGGCACAGATACTTCGGCTTTTGCGAATTCCGCTGGAGGTACGATCGTATACGGGATGATCGAGGACCCTCGTACACATCGCCCCAGGCAACGGGCCATGCCGTCATCGGGATATTGATGACGCCGGTATCGTTTAACAGCTGCAGGTCGTTGCGAAGACGGGTGTCTCCGGGGGCGGCCCAGGGTTCGGCCGACGCCGTGCTCGTCAGCCAGCAACTGATCATCAAGACAAGCAGGGATTGCTTCGATGCTCTCAATATCATTTCTCAGTGCCAAGCGCGACATTGCAGGAATGCTGTGAAATGGTGATGTCGAGACACTGGT
>JACZVJ010000146.1 GCA_022572725.1 Nitrospinota bacterium
AATTCCCGACAGGTCTTCGTCGGTGGTGTCGAGCCCCACATCCGACCCGTCGAGAAACAGTGTCGCGTTGGCTGCGGTAGCCCCGGACCCCATCGTCGTGGTCGTCGGGGTGATATAAAAAATGTCCTGCTCATCAACTGAGATGTTGTTGTCTCCAATCGAGTTGTCGGTGTCACCGATGGTGACCAGGATGGAACCCACAGGGAGTACCGTGCCTGCAATGGAAACCGCGCTCTCGACCAACTCAACTCCACTGGTATTGATAGTAGTATCGAAATTGATCTGACTGCTATCAATCAACAGCGAGACAATCCCGCTGGTGGTTCCGACCCCAACGTCGGCGGCCGTGAAGTGAAAAATGTCCTCATTGCCACTGCCACTCGGACTATAAATGAACGACCCGGCTCTCAAAATCACATCGCCCACGACCGTGTCGGTCTCGACGAGCGAAATCCCCTTGAGGTCACTCCCACCGATTACCCCTCCCATATCAAGGAGAAATATGAAGGTTCCCGAGCTGTAGTCGCCAGGGGATTGGGGACGAAAGACCATAACGTCCTCGTCGTTAAACGAGAGTGAATTCAAGCTGGTCATGGTCTCGCCACCGGTGGTAGAAAACAGGAGATCCCCTACGAACAAATCAATACTGTTCACACTCCCCACGGTGATATCGGTTGTCACGTAATGAAGCGCGTCGAGGCCGGCATTCCCATCAATCGCAAAGTCTTCCAGAATCACAACTGATGAGAAAGTCCCATCCGTCGTCCCCGGTTCAAACGCGAGATTGGGTTTGCCAAACTTCAAAACTTCGCCGTTCTCCCAGGAACCAAGACCCGGCGCTCCGGTAGGGTTGGGGTTACCACTTGTCGTGAGCCACAAAAAGGCCTCGCAGTCCGGGGCGGACTCGACTCTCCATCGACCTCCGGGCTGACACCGGATGTCATATTCATAGGCCACGTCCCGGGTGAGGGTAAACGGAAGTTCCGGGGTGGCGTAGGCATCGGCCTCATCCAGCCCCACCGCCGTTCCCTTCAGGTGGTGCCGGTCATGCGTGGAAAGGATACTCCCTCCTGAATCCGTCGGAACTCCATCAATTTGATAACTTCCCCCCGGGCCGAATGCCGTGAGGATCACCCCATGAAACAGGTCGACGACATTGTGCTTGTGAATATTCAAATCGGGTGTCGCGCCTGCATCAGTCGTCCACCACGTCTCGAACTCCGCCGCATTGGTGATGGTCGGCGCGGCGTCCTGACTGAGGTCGGAAATGAGAAGGAGCCGGGCGTCGGGGAGGTCACTCTGGGCCAAGCCAGTGGGATTGCTGAATCCGGCTACATCGGGATGAATGAAATAGTAGCGGAGATAGCCTCTGGAGTTCCGTGTCGTTTGGGTGGTTTCAAGCGGGGTATATTCGGGACTGTGTGCGGCGAGATTGGGGGGCCAAGCTAAATTCCTCCGGAGATACAGCTCGGAGCCCTCGGCAATGGCCTCGAGATCCTGCCATTCGGAATCTGTGGTTTCCCGATTCAGCAGGGTGACCAGATTGGGAGCCAACACCGCTCCCAGAACGGAGACGACCCCTAACATTGCCAATAACCCCAACAGTGCAAAGCCGCCCACCTGGCCAACACTTGAAAGGGAGTAAGGGTCACTCTTTGGAATCCCGATCATCACCCCCCACCGCCCTAACAGCTATCGCCCAGAACATGCCACTGGGATCCCGCCGAACATGTCGGATCGAGCTGGTAGCCGACGTCATAGGTGAGGGTGAATCCGACCTCGAAATTTCCAGGATTAAAATTATTGGCCTCATCCATTTCGATGGCCGTTCCCGCCAAGTGGTAATTGCCTTGAGACGTCAACCTGCTCCCACCCGAACTGGTGACCGTTCCATCGACCCGGTAACTTCCCCCGTCTCCGACAGCACTCAGGCTGACTAGATGAAACATGTTTCCGACATGCCCCCGGTAAATCTTCAGATCGGGCGTCAGGGTTTCATCGGTGTTCCACCACGCATCGAATTGGGCGGCGTTGTTGATGATGGGACTCGCATCCACACCGACGTCGGAAATGAGAAGAAAGCGGGCATCCGATAGGCTGGTTTGAGAAAGGCCGGTGGCATTATTGAATCCCGCGAAGTCGGGGTGGATCACGTAATAGCGCTGATAGCCTCTGTCATTGCTCGCCACCTGACTGGACCCAATGGGGACAAAATCCGGGCTGAGATTGGCGAGGGAGGCCGGCAAGGCAAAGTTTCCCCGAAGGTAAAGGTCCACCCCTTTGGCAATGGCTCGTAATTCCAGGTCCTCGGTATCACGGGCCTGGTCGTCCAAGTGCCGAATGAAATTGGGCACAATGACGGCCATGAGTGTGGCCATCACCGCCAGCACCCCAATGACTTCGAGTAACGTAAACCCATCCGCCTTACCCAGGAGAAGCCTGCAGCGTGAGCCTCGGTCGACTGGAAACCTCATGTTATCGGACCCCTCCAACCAAGCTCATCATCGGGAGGAATATGGAGATCGCCACCACTCCCATGATGCCAACCAGGAGCAGGGTGACCATCGGCTCCAGAGTCCCAAACACCCGTTTCATGCGTCGGGGGATCTCCTCGTTGTAAAATTCCGCGACCTGCCCCATGGTCTCCCCAAGTTTCCCGGACGTCTCCCCGACGGACACCATCTGCAACACCATGGCCGGGAACACACTGTGCCGGCTTAAGCAGGTACTCAGGGGCACCCCCTCTGAAACGGCCTGCTCGGTTTCAACCAGGGCACGCTCGACGACCTGATTCCCCACCAACTTTTGACACAGTCTCAGACACCGAAGAATGGGAACGCCCGAGCGGAACAGCACTCCAAAGTTCTGCGCGAACCGCGAAATCGCGATCATTTTCGCCATCTCCCCGTATATGGGGAGCCGAAGCTTGTACTCATCTACCAAGTACGAGAATTTGGCTGATCGGCGGGCGAGCCCAATCACCAATGGAACTCCGATGAGAGCCGGAATCCAGACATACCAGGTCGTCAACATGAATTCGCTCACACCCATAATCATGATGGTGATAAAAGGCAGTTCGACGTTGAGGTCGGCCAGGACCGTAGCGAATCGGGGAATGACAAACGTAAACAGCAGCACTATGAACAGGCTGAGGAACACCAGCACAACCGTCGGGTACAGGGTCGCTTGCCTGACATCCCCCACCATGCGCTCGACCCACTCCAGGTATCGCCTGATCTCGGCAAAGGCGTAGGGCAACTTCCCGCTTTCTTCCCCAGCCTGGACCAAATTGGCAATCTCCTCGGGGAAAAAAGACGGGTGCTCCTTTAAGGCCTCGTGGAGGGGAGTACCGGTTTCCAGTCTGCGCCATATCGCCTCCATCACCGCACGAAATTCCTGATCGGGTGCCTGGTCGACCATTCCCCGGACGGCGGGAGAGACCTGGACGCCTGCCGAGAGGAGGCTGTTCATGTGAATGGCAAACGCTATAAGCTGTCGTCGCCTGCCTTTCTTCCATGCCGTCTTTTGGGGAGTCGAAGTTTCCTTCCCTTCTTTCGCCTCGACTAACCAATAGCCGTCCCTCAGCAGTTGGGCTTCAAGCTTCGACACGTCCTCCGCGACCATCACCCCTTCCACCCGCTTGCCGACGCCATCGACGGCGCGATACTGATATTTAGCCATGAACCACCCGTATGATTTCTTCGACGGTGGTCACGCCGGTCAGGGCCTTGTGGATGCCATCCTCCAGCATGGATTGCATACCGCTCTCCTTGGCAAGTTGATGGATTTTGGGCACATCCAAATTCCGCGCGATGGGATCGTGGAATCGCTCATCCATCATGAACATTTCAAAAATCCCCAGCCGCCCCCGGTAGCCCGTTCCCCCGCACGCCCCGCACCCTACCCCCCGCCAGAGCCGGGGCACCATACCCTCCGGAACGGGAATCTTGAGGCCCTTGAGGATGGTCTCGGCATCTTCCCGTTCTTCCTTGCATTCGGGGCAGATGGCCCGGATTAGGCGCTGCCCGATCACACCAATCATCACGGAGGGAAGGATGTAGGGTTCGATGCCCATTTCCAGGAGCCGAGGAATAGCCCCGACCGCATCATTGGTATGGAGCGTGGAGAGGACCAAATGGCCCGTGAATGCCGCTCGCACCGCCAGTTGGGCAGTTTCCTGATCACGAATCTCGCCGACCATGATGACATCAGGGTCCTGCCGCAGCAGGGCCCGTAGGCCTACCGGAAAGGTCATCCCCACATCGGGGTTGATTTGAGTCTGGCGAACAAGCGGGAATTCGTATTCGATGGGGTCCTCGAGCGTAAAAATACTTCGCTCCAGGGCATTCACGAGCATCAGGCCGGTATAGAGTGTCGTGTTTTTCCCACTGCCTGTCGGGCCTGTCACCAAAAGAATGCCGTGGGTCTTTGCAATAGCGGATTCGAAGGTTGCCCGGTCTCTGTCTGGAAACCCAAGCTCGGTCAATTCAAGCTTCACGGAGGTTTTATCCAAGATACGCATGACCACGCTTTCGCCAAAGCTGGTGGGAAGCGTGGAAATTCTGAGGTCCACGGTTCGGTGGCCGACGGTGAAGGTAATATGCCCGTCCTGAGGGAGGCGCTTTTCCGTGACGTTCAGGTTGGCCATGAGCTTCAAGCGGGCGATGACGGGAAGCTGCAATTGCTTGGGCATGAACACCTCTTGGCGAAGCATCCCGTCAATGCGCATACGAATGCGGAGAACTTTTTCGTCGGGCTCCACATGAATATCGGTCGCCCGATTTTTGATGGCCAGGGTGATGACCTGGTTGCAGAGCCGCACCATGGGCGCCTCGGCTCGAGCCTCTTCACCAAGGTTGTCCAGCCCCTGTTTGAGGAGCTGATCGATTGTGTCATCGATCGACCCACTCCGGGCATAGTGCTGGTCAAGGGCATCCAGAATGTTTTGGGAAGAAGCCGACACCACATCCAAGGTGTGGCCGGTCAGCCGTTCCAGCGTGTCCACCGCCACCACATCCATCGTGTTGGCCAGTGCCACAGTCAGGAGGCTGCCTTCCAGTTTCAGGGGGAGAACTGGAAACCGCCTTGCCACGGCGTACGGAACCAGTTCCAGCACCTCAGGCTTGATGAAGTAGGTGGAGAGATCGACCACCTCTGATTTGGTGGTCTGCGCCAAATAGACGGTGAGGATCTCCTGGGTCACGAAGCCCAGATTGACCAGGGCCTCGCCGAGGTAAATCCCTAACCGTTTGATCTCTCTGAGGGCTAAATTCAGTTGGTCTTCGGAGATGAGGCCGGCTTCCAACAACCGTTGGCCAAGCGGTTTCGTCTGTTGGTCAACCGGTTTAGCCGGTGCGGAAGGCAGTTCTTTTGTAGCCACCTCACCTACCCCCCAAGAAAAGAGCAAGAATCGGGTTGGGGGTAGGTTATCGGTGGGCGATGTAGAGGTAGAGAGTCGAGGTAGCCGAGTCCCACTTGGCCCGACCCCGGACTTCCTTCTCGGCTATGGTCGTCCCGATGTCCCGATCGATAATCCCATCCAACCGGATGAAATCCTCGGCCGCCAGGCCCTCCATCTTGAAGTACACAACCTTCGCTGCCGTGGGGAGGTCACTGTTGCCATCATTCCCTACTAAATCCCACCCAAGATTGGAAGCCGTGATCGTCGTGCCATAGCTCACGACGGCGTCTACAGGCATGTACATCGCCGCTCCCAGCGAAGGAGGTGTTGACGAATCAAACTTTTCCAAATAGGGGCCACGAAACTTCGGCCAGAGGTTGGTCGCCAAGACCAGCGGGTCTGAAGAAGAAAGGGTCAGGCGTGCGGCCATCGAAAGGGCCGTCGCACTGTCACCCGTGGTTTCCACCGCCGGTACCCCAGCCGCGTCCAAGGGCAGTAAACTCCCAAGATCCCCGTAATACTTGGCCACGGAAGTTTCATAGGTTTTGACGGAGGCCGCAAGGGCGTTGACTC
>JACZVJ010000147.1 GCA_022572725.1 Nitrospinota bacterium
ACTGCCAAAACGATTTGTGCGGAATTTGTGGGTCTGAATGGTGGGCAGTCCTCACCACGACGGCTTATTCGGCCTTTCAAATGGGTAGACGCAGAGGGCCGTGAGGCCTGGCATCTTCGGTGGGAGCCAGGGAAGCCAAAATTCACATGGAGCCAAGACGAGAATGGGAAGGAGACTGGCCTTGGCCAATGCAAGCCCACACTACGAAACCTCGAACAGGTCAAGGTTGCTTCAACAGTGATTATGTGCGCTGGGGAACGCGATCAAGAAACCGTCAATCACTGGCTGGCAGAACGTGGACTCTCTCCTGAGTTCTTCGCCACCACCACGGCCTTTGGAGAAACGGATGTGAAGGCCGCGTACCTCGACCCCCTTCTTGATATGCCTGTGGTCATCCTCACAGGTGATAACGACCAACATGGGCAGAGGTACGTCCAGAAATGTGGGCAGATCCTTCAAGGGACCGTCCATTACTTGCGCGTTCTCAAGGTACCTGAGGGTTGTGGAACGATTGGACGGACTGGCAAGCCCAGGGGGCCACAGCGGAGGAATTCCAGAGCCTCCTGGCCAATGTACCCTCGTTTTGTTCTTCCGTCGCCTATAGGAATACCGATCCGACGGAAAAACCATGTGAGGGTATCCAGGTCCTCACCTGGGGAGACTTTCTCGTTCATACGCAGGAAGGTGGAGACGGTGAGTGGATTATTCGTGGGTTTCTCCGACCTGGGTGGCTGGTGGCCTTAATCGGGCATGGAAAGGAGGGGAAAACCACCCTAACCTTGCACCTCATGGCCTCGGTTGGGTTAGGGTCAGACTGGGTGAGTCGAGACATTGTGACGGCCCTTCCGTCGGTATACCTCGGCTTTGAGATGCACCGGCAAGACCTTCGCAGCCTCATCACTTCGGTGAGTGACGGGTGTACCTTCGAGTACCACCCCCAAGTCGTCCTGAACTGGCCAGCCCCATTAGATCTCCAAGAATTCAAGAAGTTCCTTGAAGCCCAACCCCTGCCTGGAGTGTTGGTTCTCGATACCTTTCGAGGAGCCTTTCTATTGGGCCGTGATGGGGAAAAAGACGCGGGTGTCACTGGGAAAATCTTACGAACCCTTCAGCAAATCGCCCGTGAGACAAACTGGACGATTATCGTCATTCATCATTCCCGAAAATCCGGTGAGGGGGAATTTCTTGATGGCTCAGGGACAGGAGAATGGCTCGCCGTCCCCGATGCCGTGTGGACCTGGACCCGTCATTGTCCCTCAGAACCAGGGATTCTGCGAGTTACGGGCCGTATGGAACCCGTGGACGATATGAATATCAGCCTTTCCCCTGGGTCCTGCCAGTACTTGGGAACCGTCCCAGAGGTACGAAAGGAGCAAAAAGTGGCAGAAATCCTCCGGCATCTTCCTGGACCTGATGAGGACCATAAGACGGTGGAAAAAATACGAGAGGACTGGGGGCAAGAGGCCATGGCCAAAACGACCCTTTACGATTGGCTCAATCGACTTTTCAAGGAAGGGAAAGTCTCAAGGGTGGGGAGCAAAGGGAAGAAAGATCCCTACAGGTTCAGACAATCAATTATTCTTCCGTCGGATGCACATCTCTATACCGACGGAAAAATAAATGAGCCTTTGCCTGCCCAAGAACTCCTTCAACCTAGCACGAAGGTGACCATTTGATTATCGAAGCTATCGAACCTCTCAACATCACCATTGCGGACTCCCACGAGACGATTCACCTTCGTCCGTTTACCCCCCAGGACTTACCGGAAAGTCAGGCGCTTAAACTGTTAGCCAAGGTGCCAGATAAGGTTCGGCTTTATCACCCTCCCTCTTCCGACGACCTCCAGCCTGGCAGGTCTATCTCCTGGCATTCACCAATGTTTGGGCGGGTTCATGGACAAGTGGCGATGGAGCCAGAAAATGGGTGGCTGGTTATCCGCTGTCATAGTGTGACCGGCAATCTTGCTCTGGTGAATGTAGAGTGGGGGCTCCGTATTGAAAAACAGCCTAAAGGGGACAATGACGACTAAGGCTTCTAAGGCCCTCGCCCCAGGATTTTTATCCCTGGACCGATCCGCTACCTGTCCCAGTGAAACCGAAGTCTCTGGGCCGGGCTGGCCACCCCAATTCCGCTTTCAGCGGGAGGTACGAAAATGTTAGACGAAAACCAAAAACCCGAGAAGCCCGAAGGTGCTGGCACCTTACCGGCAGCGTTGGAAAAATTTAAGTGGGTGCCTGGGCAAAGCGGCAATTCAAAGGGCCCGACTCCCATGCCCAAGGAATTGCGAAAAGCTTTTCGGTCCTTTTCCTTCATTGCGTTGAATTGCCTTCTGGATTGTTTGACCTGTGAGGATCATGCGGTACGATTGCGAGCGGCCGAGGCGATTCTGACGAGAGGGTTTGGCCGGTGGGAATCCATTGTTCCGGACGACCAAGAGACGCCAACCGAGGATCGAGCCAAGGGGCAGGACGATTGGAGCCTCTTGAGCAATGAGCAGTGGGCGCGATTCAAAGAGATTCAAACAGAAATGAAGGCGCTCCTGGAGGTGGCGACCGTCAAGACGGAGGGGGAGGGGGCATAGGATACCAGAACGGGGAAGAGTGCAAGAGAAGAGGAAATTCAGCCCATGGCCCAGGAGTGGAGACACGGCGGGGGCAAGCCGGGAAGGGCCTCCGTCACCTGCGCACCTGACCGCGGCGGTATGCATTCCCTGATTGGCATGTTGACACCCCGCTGCCTCTTCGGTACTTTTCCGATTGACCAAAAAGGGCGTGTATTTTATATTCCCAGTACACAGTGGAACTTCAGGAAGCGGCAGTGAGCCAAGTCACCGAAGGGGGACGGGCTCTGGCCTAGGTGGCCCGCAGTTTGGAGATGCCGGCGTTAACATTGGGCAATTGGGTGCGACGAGCCCGGACAAGCCCGCGTGCCATCCACGGAGGACGTGGAGCTGGGGTGACCGACGTGCAAGCCCAGTCCTCGCAACTCCGGGTGTAAAATGCGCAGTTGAAGCATTCCCAGGAGAGCCTGGAGCGCTCTGGTAGGTGTAAGACATTGTAACAGCGATCACCCCTGTCTCCCAATTCTACAAATTGGAAAAGCGTGGACTCAGCCATTACACGATAAAGTGAACATGTAGCAAGAGGCAAACAGTTCTGGCTTCTGAGTTTTATGCTCACCCTGGCCTCTCTCCTTAATGAAGATATGGATATGGATATCACTGGGGTTCTGAAAACACTGTCGGGCTTTGTGGGGAAAGACTCCTGGGTTGTACAGGTCTTTGTGGTGGTCTTTATGACCCTTGTGCTCAACTACTTGCAAAGACGCATGCTGAACAAGCTCCAAGTACAGGTCGAGAAGACCTCGACCTATTGGGATGATGTAGTCATCAATGCCCTCAAAAAGCCGCTTACCATGCTGGTCTGGATTGTCGGCATCGCCTTCGCCATGAATATCATCCGCCGTGAGGCCGGGGCAGCGATCTTTGACGCCATAGATCCCGTCCGGGATTCGGGCATCATTGCAACGCTGGCTTGGTTCCTGGTGGGCCTCATAACCCAGGCCAAAACGAATATCATTGCCCAGCGAGAGGCTAGAGGTGAGCCCTACGACCTCACCACCATGGACGCCATTGCCAAGTTGCTGCGGGTGTCCGTCATGATTACCGCGGCGCTGGTGGTCTTACAGACACTCGGATTCAGTGTGTCCGGAGTCCTAGCCTTTGGTGGGATTGGGGGCATCGCCGTCGGCTTCGCGGCCAAGGACCTGCTGGCCAACTTCTTCGGTGGCTTGATGATCTACCTCGACCGCCCCTTTGCGGTCGGCGACTGGATCCGGTCTCCGGATCGAGATATCGAAGGTACGGTGGAACATATCGGCTGGCGTCTTACCCGAATCCGCACTTTCCAGCTGCGCCCCCTATTTATCCCCAATTCCACCTTCGCCACCATTGCCGTGGAAAATCCCTCGAGGATGAGCAACCGCCGGATCTACGAGACTATCGGCATACGCTACGATGACGCGAGCAAGATGGCCGACATCGTGCGGGATGTGGAAAAGATGCTGCGCGAACACTCCGAGATCAATGCCAATCAGACCCTGATGGTAAGCTTTAACACCTTCGCACCCTCGTCCCTGGACTTTTTTATCTACACTTTCACCAAGACCAAGGAATGGGTCTACTACCATAATGTCAAGCAAGACGTCTTGCTGCGCATCCTGAAGATCATCGAGTCCCATGGGGCTCAGGTCGCCTTCCCGACCTCCACGGTACACATCCCCCATGGCCTGCTGATGTGGCCGGAAACAGAGGAAAAGGAGGACAAAGTACCGAAGCGGTGAGGCTCATTCATCGAGATGAGACAGGAGGATGGTCGTTCATTTAGATGGTGACAGTGAGACTGAAGATGATGGCTTTAGGCTCGGCCCTTTCGCATCCGCCAGACCATCAGCCCAGCTAAGCCGGTACCAAGGAGCAAGATGGTAGAGGGCTCCGGAATAGGATCACCGGAACGCACGGCCCAGGCGAAGACGCCGCTAAAGCCCTTACCGGGCGTGAACTGGCGACCGTCGTCGAAGCGGAAGTTCCACGCGGCGGTGGCATTCGCCGCCAACTCCGTGCCAGACCAATAGCCGGCGTTCTGCACGTTGCTAAACAGGCCGGGCGCCGCAGCCGTGACCCCCTCCACGTTGAACAAATGCCCCAGCTCACTGCCCGTGCAGTTAAAGCCCCTAGTATCGGTCGAAGGAATTGCTCCAGCAGAGTCATCTGTACAGCTCGAATCGGGATCAAGCGTCGTCGGCAGCCGCCAGTCGGTGAAGCCCAAGTAATTCACCGTGTTCATCGCTGCAGTCCAGTCGTTGGCGGTCGACCAATTCATGGTTCCATTGGCGTTGATCCCACCGACTCCAAAGGTGTTCGTGGCGGCTGTGTTCGCATTCTTGAGCCAGGAGAGATTCGTATCGTCGTCAAAAATGATCCCCCCCCCTATATCCATCAGGGTCGCCTAGGCTGGCCCTGCCAGCCCTATGGCCAGCGCCACCGCTGTGAGACCGAGAAACAGTTGAGATTTGTACGATGTGCGATTCATGGGTACCCTCCTTTGTTGGTTGTGGTTTTTGTGAACAGTGGATGACTCCGCTTTGAGTAAGACTTTCACCTGACCCTCCTTTGTGGTTTAGGTGAATCTGTTGGCCGGTAGAGCCGTTCCCATGAGGGTTAGCAATACCCATGCCATTCCGGTGCACTATGTCATATGCCGTACTCATGCAGCCGTGTTGGGCGCAGTTCGTGGCGGTTGGCTCCTATTGATGACCGGCAGAGCGGGGGAGTTTTTGTGCCGTGTTCACCACAACAGGAACATTTTCCGACACCCCTTCCGAGCCCAACCCCGCGAATTCAACAGGGATGTCACAGAAGGAAGAGGACCCGTAACGCACCACTCACCAACGAGGTCGTCCAAACACTGGCAAGGTTTCTGACACCCCTCCGAACATTTACGCCTCGAAAGAATGAGGAAGGGACGAGAACGAGGATGACCCACGCCTCACCACTCACCAACAATGACCTGCACAAAACTGGAAAAATTTTCGACACTGATTTGATACCAGACGAAGGTATTGGCCACCTTTGGCGTGGCCGAGAAGCGTAGCCGACTCCGATTCAAATCACCCCGTGGTCATTCTGAGCCCCCTCTTGCCATTCTGTGGGGTCGAAAAAGGTGGGGTTGAAAAATGGGTCGGGAGTCTTTTTTAGGATCCT
>JACZVJ010000055.1 GCA_022572725.1 Nitrospinota bacterium
ACAAACTCGGTAATCATGCCATGAAGAAATTCCTTTCTCTAACTCAGCGGATTAGGCTCCCACAGGGCGCTTCTGAAAACAAGGCTCAAAAAAAGACTCCTGACCACTTTTCTGACCCCAGTAAGTCAATACTCATGCCTAACCCTTATTCCTTTATTCCGCCTTGACCCTAATTCTGCCTGAACTCTGGCCTGGGTAATGGACATTAAAGCGACTTTGTAGTCATGATAAAGCTCTTGAAGGTAAAATTCTTGGGAGAATGCCGGGAAGATGTGGAATGCTGAGCCAAGTCCAAGGCTTTTGAGAATGGCAAGAACATCGTCGTTTTTCGCTTACTTCAGGCCAGTTTTCTCAGGATAGCCACATGGCAACATCGACCTGCACAGATGCATTCTATGTCAATGATTTGGATTCCAAGCAGCTCAGCGCGGGGGCCTGCCCGGTAAAAGGCTGCATGAGTGATGTCAAAGCGCAGCTGGTCGTCTACAACAAGAAGCACAATCTTCCGTTCTGTCCTGTCCACGGGCTGCGCATCCATGGGAAGACCTTCGTTTACTACAATGGGGGATCCAAAGAGCAGAAGGAACTTGCCTTCAAACGTAACATTGCCTTCAACTGGAACTTCTTCCAGGCCCACTTCATTCAGAACACGAAAAAGGTGGGAGGGCATAGGCTCAGTTGGGAAAATAGCGAAGACGCGGTCACGTATAACGTGTTCACAGAAATGGCCAGAACACAAGATGCCTTGCGACAACTACTGAAGGACGTAACTGGCACCGCCACCAACAAGCCGGTTGAACTCTATCTATGGGGTCACCGTATCGACCTTGCGTCTAACACAGCTCCCTATTACCCTCACCTGAACCAACTAATCAATGAACTCGAGCCGGGTATTTCAATAGCTACAGAGCCTGACATTATCCTGAGAGTTCCCGGTGACATGCTGGTCTTCATCGAAGCGAAGTTTACATCGGAGAACTCATTATCCAAGGACAGACCAGCAAAAGCAGGGGAAAAACCCCACAGGGTTAGAGAGATGGTCCAGCGCTATGTAGAGCAAAATCCCTTTCTCGCGGAGGCCAATCCCTTTGCTCCCGACAGATTTCCCGCTGTCATCTATGGGCAACTTTTCAGGAATTTGGTCTTTTGTGCTAGCGCAGCTAAGTTGGAAGGGATAGGGAAATGGGCTGTAGTGAATCTGAGGGCACAAAAGTTCATGGAGATTCGCGCAGAAGAAGTAGAGAGCGAGGTCAAAGAACTACTACTGCCAGTCCACCAGGGTAGGTTCAAGCATTACACCTGGGAAAGACTTCATGAGCATATCAAGAACGAAGCAGACCTTAAAAACGTTGTTTCTTATCTAGAAGCTAAGAGCGCCTTTTGCGAACCAGCTTTTGTGCTGGGCTGATAAGGTGGAACTGAAGTGGTCTAATAAAAGTGGACACCTGTTTAGGTTGTGGTACAACAACCCAAATGAGGTGAGAGATGAAGCGAGAACGGCGCAGTTTTACAGCTGAGTTTAAGGCCGATGCCGTATCCTTAGTGAAGCAGCAAGGTTATACCGTGGCCCAAGCCTGTCAGGCCTTGGCGATTGGAGAAACGGGTCTCCGGCGATGGGTGACACAGTATGAAGCAGAAACCCAGGGGGTGACTCCCAATGGCAAAGCCATCACGCCAGAGCAGCAACGCATTCAGGCCTTGGAGCGGCAGGTGAAACGGCTGGAAATGGAAAAGGCCATTTTAAAAAAAGCGGCCACGCTTTTGGCCGAGGACGGGTGGCCTGCTACGTGCTGATCCAGCAGTTACGGCCGGACTATCCCTTGGCGGTGTTGTGTGACATGTTGGGCATTCGACGGAGTAGCTACTATGCCTGGCGGAACCGACCAGTGGAAGGAGAACTGGTTCAACGACAGATGCAAGCGCATGCAGTGCATCGTCGCAGTCGCGGGGCCGCCGGGTCGCGGACAATTGCGAAGGCATTGGGAGTGAGTCGGTGGCGGGCTCGCAAGCTCATGCAGGCCGGCCAACTGGTGAGTACCCAACCGGGCCCGCGAAAATTCCGGCGGGCGGAGACAGAAGATGAGATCGTTCCAAATCAGCTCAACCGTGCCTTCCAGCCCACCGCGCCTGATCGGGTGTGGTGTGGGGATATCACCTATATTCTCATGGCGGGACGCTGGGCGTATCTCGCTGTCGTGCTCGATCTGTATGCCCGGCGGGTCGTGGGGTGGAGTGTCTCCTCGACGCCGGATACCGCGTTGGTGACCCAGGCCCTCAGACGAGCGGTGGAAACTCGGCAACCGGAGGCCGGCCTGCTCTTCCACTCGGACCAAGGCGGGCAGTACCGAAGCCGGGCGTATCGACACGCGTTGCTGACCGCACAGATTGAGCCAAGTATGAGTCGAAAAGGAAATTGTTGGGACAATGCCCCCATAGAACGGTTGTTCCGAAGCCTCAAGACCGAATGGATTCCCTCACGGGGCTATGGCACCTTTCAGGAGGGTCGCCAGGATATTGGCGATTATCTCATGGGGTATTACAACCGGGAACGGTTGCATAGCTATAACGACTACATCACGCCAGAGAGGCAAGAGCATCTCTGGAAACAACCTAAACCAGTGTCCCAAAATACTTGACCACTACATAATGACCCTATATTTTTTATACTGTGCCGCAGCTCGCGGGGCTGTTGGGGTTGGCCACCGAGGACTGATGAGGTTTCGGTTGGGCAGCCCACTGCTTGGGGCGAGGGAGGGTTTCAGGTGGTGATCACAGGAAGCACGGCTTGGAGGGCTTCTCGGCCTATCGAGACTAACCCGCCGGTTGAAACGGCTGGGTCATTCATGGGGACGAACCTGGCTAGTTTGAAGAAGGGGCGATGTGCCAAGACCGCGGCGACCTCGGTTTTCCGTTCACGCGTTATTTCTAATGTATAGCCTGGGCCTCTTTTCCATTCCCATAGGGAGTCTCCGAGGCAAAGGCACACCCCACGACCGGCAATCTCGGAATAGCGATTCATGAGGTTTTGCTTGTAGGACCGTAAATGGCCCCCTTCGATGATTAACGCAAACACCACATGGTGGCCCCACCAAAACAGCGTCCGGAAGGAAAATTTCTCTTCTCGGGAATAGAACCGAGGAAAATCGAGATACTGATAGGAAAAATGTTCCAGGTGTTCGCCTTTAACAAACTGAAAGGCATCGAGTGTGAAGCGACCTGGGACCAAAAGCGCTTTTCCCTTCAGTTCACTCCGCAAGGCCTCATGGACCTGCTCCAATATACGGCGAATTTTGGCAGAAATTCTGGCTTTGGCCAGGAAAAATTTGGTATCTGCGATGAAGTGAACCTCCTCGGCGCTCAATACAATGGGCTCCGTCATTGAGTAAGCTCCCTCACATCATGGACAAAAACTTTACTAACGGGTCCTAGCGAGGGATGACTCCTCCCCCAAGCTGTCGGTGTCACCGGTGATCCAAGAAAAATTTCAGGCTCATTCTTTTGTGATTGAGAGAGGATAGGATGGATGAAACTCGCGACCTTTAATGTCAACTCTATTCGACGCCGTCTTTCTGTGGTTGTGGATTGGGTGAAGCGAAATCGACCCGACGTCTTGTGTCTTCAAGAAACCAAGGTTCAAGATTCCGAGTTTCCCCTTGAGGAGTTGACCGCCACTGGCTACCACGTCACGTATCGGGGAATGAAGGGCTATAACGGAGTAGCCCTGCTGAGCCGAGTACCGCCGGAATTCGTTTCCTTCGGGTTAGGAAGCAGACAATATCCGGATGAACCGAGGCTTATCCACGTGGTGGTCAAGGGTATTCCGGTGATTAACACCTATATCCCCCAAGGTTTTAGGATCGACTCCCCGAAATTTCAGTACAAACTGCAATGGTTCCAACGCTTACGAAGGTATTTCGCCAAACACCTTTTTCCCACACGACCGGCTATTTGGTGTGGAGACATGAATGTCGCTCCGGGGCCGGTGGATGTGCATAGCCCTGAAAAACACAAGGACCATGTCTGCTTTCACGAAGATGCTCAGCGGGCCTACCAAAAGACCATGGCCTGGGGTTTCCAGGATGTGTTCCGACGCCTCTACCCACACCGACAACAGTACACCTTTTGGGATTATCGCCAGCCCAGTGCTGTGGACGCCAATAGAGGCTGGCGCATCGACCATATCCTAGCCACTCCTGTTCTGGCCCAGCGCTGTACCAAGGTCGAAGTGGACATGGGCCCCCGCAGAAATGGCCATCCATCTGATCACACGGTCCTGTGGGCGAAATTTTCGATCTAGGAGCGAGAGGGGTGACGAAGCTCCCAGTTGAATTGTGGGGTCGAAAACGCCGCAGCGAGGTGTGTCTTCACCGCTACCGACAACTGGTGGCAGGCACTATCGCTTCCTACTTCGTCGGGGCTTCGTCGGTTTCGGGATGTTTTCCAGAGGAATGAATACCGCCAGAGCCACGACAGTGGCCCAAACATTCGGCTTCCCAATAGCGGATTGAGTAATGTTTTGGGTGCGAACGATTTTCCCACCCATTTTGAAAACCTGCTCCCGTTCCTTCCAGGCGATATTGGGGTCAAATTCAATGCCGAGCGTCGTTGCCAACATTTGGGCGGCGAGGTCTTCGGTGTAATCCCCGGCCTCTTCATCGGTTTCCCCGTAAGCATGGTGTTCTGAAAGATATCCATAGGTCCGATGACGGCCTGTTGGAATGGCGACGCCAATGGACGCGGAAATCAATCGGTTTCGTTCATTGGTTTCCGTTCGAGCCATGACGCAATAGGTGATTTCCCCTGGGTTGAGCAGGTTTTCACCACGCTTCTTGGGGATGATTTTGCAATTGGGGGGAAGGATGGATGACACACTCACTAAGTTACAATAGGCTACCCCGGCGCTTCGTAATGCATGTTCGAAAGACGCAAGTTTTTCGCGGTGGACTCCGACGCCCCGGGTTAGAAACATGTGAGTCGGAACCATGTTTCCTCCCTATTCCCCCACGCGATACGCACTGGGTTGAGCAGTGATAATAAGCGAAACCTCTAAGGAATGGTTTTTCATTCCATGCAAGGAGTTGAGATTAACTCCTCATGGCCTCTGGGTGAGCGCGGAATTGTATGAGGGTTGGCTGGGCGAACATGCGCGCCGCATAATTACCAATTATTAAACCATTCCGCAAGAGATTTTATCGTGACCCTTTTGTGCCTCCGTTGGGCTGGTCAGGAGCCACAAAGAGAACCAGAAAGGCGAGATCGGACGATGGAATGAATTAGTGAGGAAGGTTTAGGACCAGCAACTTCGGCTCGGTCAGTTCTTCTATGACATACCGAACTCCCTCCCGACCAAGGCCGGAGTCCTTGACCCCCCCATAGGGCATATGCTCTGCGCGAAACGTGGGAATTTCATTGGCCAATACCGTTCCCACCTCGAGTTTACGGTAGGCCCGAAATATCTTGTTGACATCCTCTGTGAACACCCCCGCTTGCAAACCAAAGGGGGAGTCGTTCACGAGTTCAAGAGCTTGGTCAAATTCCCGGTATCGAGTGAGCGTGACCACAGGGCCGAAGACTTCCTCGCAGGATACTTTCATGTCTTGGCGGACCTCCGCCATGACGGTAGGATCGACCATGGAGCCCCGTCGTTTCCCTCCCGTTAAAACGCTCGCCCCCTGGGAAACAGCTTCCTGGATCCAATCTTCTACGCGACGGGCTGCTCCTTCGTTGATAAGAGGGCCGACCACGGTGGCCTCATTCAGGGGGTCGCCGCATGCAATCAGCCCGACACGGTTGATGAAATTCTCGACGAAAGGGTCGTACACCTGATCATGGATGTAGAGTCTTTGCACCGAAATGCAGGTTTGGCCAGAAAAGGAAAATCCTCCTGTCAGGCATCGGTGAACCGCCAGTTCGATATTGGCGTCTGGCTCAACGATGACGGCGGCATTTCCGCCTAGTTCTAACAGGACTCGCTTTTTCCCTGCCTTGTCTTTGAGCATCCAGCCCACGGAAGCGCTCCCGGTAAAACTGAATGCTTTAAACCGGGGGTCTCGCACCATGAGTTCCGCGACCTGGTTCTCACAGGGCAAAACACTCACCGCTCCGATGGGCAGGCCACTCTCCATCAGAATTTCCCCCAGCAAAAGCGCCGTCAGGGGGGTTTGAGGTGCCGGTTTAATCACAATGGGATTTCCGGCAGCCAGGCATGGCGCCACTTTATGGGCAACCAAATTCAAAGGAAAATTGAAGGGAGTAATGCCGAGCACTGGGCCAATTGGGACACGTCGAAGCATCCCGAAATGATGGTCCATCCCAGGGGCCAGGTCCATGGGAATGATGTCTCCAGGGAGGCGCTTGGTTTCCTCGCTGGCAATGGTAAAGGTCTGGATGGCTCGCATGGCTTCCCGGCGCGAGTCCGCGATGGGTTTCCCCGACTCAATGCTTATGGTGTGGGCGAACTCCTCTTGCCGGGTAAGCAATGCCTTGGCCACCTGGCCTAAGGCACCGGCCCTGATGTGGGAAGGCAGTTGGGCCATGGCGGGAGAGGCCCTGACGGCCAGGGAAATGGCTTCCTCCGCCTCGGTCATTCCGGCTTGGCACACCTCCGCGACCGTTTGCCCTGAATAAGGGTTGATGACAGGCAGGCGGGTTCCCGTTTCACGCCATTGGTTTCCGATGAGGAAGGGTCGGACAGATTGTCCTGGAAATTCCACGGCCGGTTAGGCTGAGGGATCGTCTAAGGGTTGTGCAAGTTTCGGTGGAGCGGGTTCGGTGTAGCCGACCGAATGCGGGGTTTTGTTGCAAGCGTGGTGAGCCTTTGTGATCAACTCGTCGGTGCCCCAATCTTGTATGGCCTCCAGGGTGAAGGCTTCAAAGGCAGACAGGGCCTCGCAGGTAGGACAGCCGGTAGGAACCTTGGAACGATAAACCTCGTTCAGGCACGACATGCAAACAAAGAGGTCGGGCTCACCTTCTGGACATTCGACGGGCCAAAATGCCTGGGCTTCCGACATAGGTTTGGGTCCAGTCTAAAATCAGTACGTCAACTCGTGGGTGAGAGTAGGAACGGCCTATCCCTTAAGTTGGAGCAAGCATAGGACAGCCGTGCCGATTTTTCAACCAAGGATATTCGGTTAGCCTTCTGATGGAAATCTCTCCCAATCCCTCTCTATCCCCGAACCGGCAACTCTGCCCCGGCTTGTGGCTGACCGGTGTTTCTTTCCGGCAAAGCTTTTTTTAACAAACGATCAATTTGCTCCTTGAACACGTCGTAGGGAAATGCCCCGGGAATGATCAACAGGGGACCATCGTTCACATGTTGGGTAAGGAATAAAACAAAACCCGGGGTCCCACGAATTCCTATCCTGCCTCCCTCTAATCGGTCTTGGTGGATGGCATCCACATATCGATCGCTTTGGAAGCACTCGGTAAATTGTCGAATGTCGAGCCCCAAATCTTCAGCCTGACGGTGAAGCTGCTGGCGACCAAATTTACTCTTGCTGGCGAACAGCCGGTCATGCATGGCCCAGTATTGACCCTGTTCGCCTGCACATCGTGCTGCTTGGGCCGTTTCCACACCGGCTCCGGTTGACGCGCGGGGAAAATCTCGATACACCAATCGAACTTTCCCCGGCTGAACATATTCTGAGAATAGACGGGGCCAGGTTTCCAAAAAGAACTTTTCACAAAACCCACAGGTAAAGTCGGAATATTCCAGCAAGGTCACCGGGGCCTGGCGATCTCCTCTGACCCGATTGTCGTCCCGTAAGAGAAAGGATTCATCCTCTCCGCGGGCCGACGCCCCGCTGCCCAGCAAGAGGGCGAGGCCGATACCGAGTCCGAGGACGCACCGCACCCGACCCCACTTTTTGTCATGGCTGGTGTTTTGGGCGCAAGGCGCCGTTCGGAAAAGGCCTGGCTTTATTGGAGAAGGGTTTAACAATGGCATGCAAGCCTAGTGTGTGTCACCGTGACGGGCGTGTCAATCTTAAACATTATCCAAGGTTTCAAAATCGTGCTCCTGATAGAGGCAGTCAGACCAGGGGTTTCTCCAAAAAGCCTGCTACGCTGGTTGGGTATCTGTTGTCTGAGGAGACCTCTCCTCCAAAAGCCCCATCATCAGGAGAGGCCAAACCACTGTGGCGTCGCTGAGAACTTCTGCGAACCGCCCTCCTTCATGGGGAGGTATGAATTTCCCCCATGAAATTCCTTCCTGATAGGTGCAGCCACTGAGTCCACCCCAGTAATCCGGTTCAGGGCAAACTCGCACTCCGTACTGAAACCGGGGTGGGGAAATTTTGGTCCCAATCCGAAGGTTCAGAATTTCGATGTAGGGAGGAGTTTGTTGAGCCCAATTCCTAGGCACACCCCCGCCAATCGTAAAAATCCCAAGCCGTTTGGCTGTTAACAAATGTCCAGTGTAGCTGTTGAGATCAAGAAACGGATTAAAGGCTGGATGGTGGGCTTGCAAATTCCTCCAGACATCTTGGTCCCGGACTGGATTGGCATCGAGTTCCTGGTCAGAAGATCGTTTGTGCCCCATTGCCCAGATCGAGATATCCAGTCCTAATTCCGAGTCAGTAAAGGCTGGAATGTACACAGGCACATTTTTGAGGAAAGCGCTTTTTAAAATCCCTGGGCCCTCAAAATCGTTCGCCAGAGTTCTTCCCAATTCTCTCGTCAGGAGTTCGGAAGAAAGGGGTTGATGAGGATCCAAACGCTTAAGGGTTTCCCCAACCACATGCTCTACATGGTTAAGGTTGAGCTCCATTTCCAAAGTGTCATAGACCCGATTATAGCCTTTTTCAAACAGTTCCACATCGCTCATGGAAGGTTGGTATTTATAATGGGTTTGACCGACGGCTTCACTCATGCCATGGGCCATGAGGGCACCGGTCGAGACCACGGCCTGGACCATTCCCCGATCAATCATGGTGCTGATGATTTTGCCCATTTTTGCAATGGTCATTGCGCCCGAGAGCGTCAACACCACGAAACAGTCCGGGTCCTCCACCATGAGTTTCAAGGTTTCGAAGGCCTCCCCCAGCCGTCGCCCACCAAAAGCGGTTTTTTTCATCGCCATCAGAAGGTCCGAAAAGGTATGCACCTTTTCAGGGTCTAGGGCTTCGAGCGCTTCCAATCCGTCCTGGGCACCATCATGAAAGGTTCTCTTTTGCATGGCTCCTCCGACCGGCCACCGGGTAAGGCTTTTCCTCGAACAAATTCCTTCCCCTGCCGTTCCACCCGAAGGCCTGAGGTCGATTGATCACGACAGGAAAAAGACAGCCCCCGGGTGGTCGTTCCTCTTGGGTTAAATGAATGGCAGGAAAAGATTGGTGATCCCAACGGGATTTGAACCCGTGTCTGCACCTTGAGAGGGTGCCGTCCTAGGCCAGACTAGACGATGGGACCCTATGGTCTTTGAGACCTCAAGTATTGGAGAACTCTGAATGTCTGCTTTGAGGACGTGGATAACTGGTACCTGCAAGGGCGAAGCGACTTTACCATCCTCCGTGGTTGGGTTGCAATGGAGTGTTCAAGAACCTCTGCGAGAAGGGCAACTCATTACGAGAATCCCTTCGCATCTTCCACTGTTGTTTTTTGAAAAGCTTCCTTAGGGTTTAATGGACAAATAAATCGTTCCATTTCCTCTTTTAAGCAGGACCAGTACGGGGGTTTTTGGCCCCAGTTTTCGGGTCAGGCGATCAAAATCGTCAATGTCACGAATGATGGTGCGGTTGAGTTCGACAATAATGTCACCCTTTCGAAGTCCAGACCGGTCGGCAGAACTGCCGGGTTTGACTTTTGTAATAAGAGCACCTTGATCATCTCGCGTTCTGCCGGGCGGGACGGGTCGGACCGTTAACCCGGCCAGGGCGTGGTTACCCTGGGAGTCACCCGATGAACCACCCATCGCGGTCAAATCCTTCGGCATGTCTCCGATAGCCACGGAGAATTCTTGGATTTCTTCATCACGCAAAACAGTGAGTGGGACCCTAGTTCCTGGAGTGGTCTCGGTTACGAGTGAGCGAAGGCGCGTAGGATCCTTGACCGATGCCCCCTTATAGGTGCGAATGATATCGCCGCGTCTCAGTCCTGCTTCTTCCGCTGGGCTGTCTTCTACCACATTCCCAACCAAAGCACCCGAGGTGTCAGGTGCACCGAATTGTTCAGCCAGTTCCGGGGTCAGCTCCTGAATGCTGACGCCCAACCAGCCTCGGACAACTTTGCCGTGTTCAATCAGACTATTCATGACGTTTTTGACCATATTGCTGGGAATGGCAAAGCCGATTCCCATATAGCCCCCGGTCCGGGAAAAGATGGCCGTGTTGATGCCAATCAGCTCCCCTTTTAAATTCACCAGAGCCCCACCTGAATTACCGGGATTAATCGCCGCATCGGTCTGGATGAAATCCTCATAGTCCACAATGCCCATATTGGCTCTCCCTACCGCGCTAATGATCCCCATGGTGACTGTTTGATTCAAGCCAAAGGGGTTGCCCACAGCCAGCACGACTTCTCCGACCTGTAAGTGTCCGGAGTCTCCCCAGTTAAGTGTTGGAAGATCCCCTGCTTCAATTTTAATGACGGCTAGATCTGTCTTGGGATCAGTCCCAATCAGCTTGGCTATAAATTTCCGTTTATCACCCAGGAGGACCGTCAGCTCATCGGCCTGTTCCACCACGTGATTATTGGTCACGATGTAACCATCAATGCTTACGATCACTCCTGACCCCAGGCCCTGCTCGCGGTGAGGCTTAGGCTGTCGGAATCGGTGTTCAAATTCCTCGCCAAAAAAACGGCGAAAAAATGGGTCGTCAAAAAAGGGAGAGGGACTTCCCTGGCCCAATTGCTGGGCCTTCCGGGTGGAAGAAATATTGACTACGGATGCCATCGCATCCTTGGCGACTCGGATGAAAGTGTCGTTTCCTGGGAAAAAACCTCCCACTGTGGTCACTGGAAGAATGGCTTCAATTCTCGCGGCTGGTTCCACTTGTTCCACCTGGGGCCCCGCAGCGCCTGCGAAGGAGGTGGTATCGTCAGACGTTTGGGTGCATTGCACTGTTAGCCCAGCCACGGCCGCCATGATGAACGCCAGGATCCCCCACTGAAGTTGCGGGGACTTCCCGTGAATCCTTAAAAGTCGTCGTACACTCATGCCTGTGTCCTTTCAGCTTTTTTATCGGTTCCCGAAGGCCCTTTCATCATCTTCGGAGGTCCGAATCTTCTGGCATCGAACCCGGGGATTGAGAGAACTTACATCATTGTACCATTCAGGAGAGGAGCCAGTGAAATAGGTAAAATGAAGGGAAGTAAGTATAATTTCTTCTTAGAGAAAGGCACTGACTCCTCCTTTAGTGGGATGGTGGAGGCTCCTGGAGAGGCCCCCTCAATGGCTCCATCACGCACCCTATCCTCTTCGGTCCGAGGTCGGGGAATTTCAAAGCCATCGCCGATTTCGCTTTTCCTTAACAGGTGGGCCGACCCCTAATCGGGATCATCGCGTTAATCCACCCCCATACCCCAAAGTCCGCCGCTTACAAGGAATCTTCTGGAGACTATTGCCGGCCAAAGCGTGAGCGAATCACGGCTTTTGTCGTGGCAGGCTCGCTACGGGCCTGTGCCCCCGGTGGGAGTGAAGGGTTCGCAGAGCAGAGTCAGGTTTCGCGGGCCATCCCCGCTGCAACGGAAGCCGACCCAAGGAGCGCAGCTTTCTCATTAAGGATGACATGGACGGGAATGGAATTGAGAAGACGTTTATACCGGCCTTTGGCCGCAAAAGCTTGCAAAAATCTTTCGCTCCTCAGTTTGGGAAGAATTTTGGGGGCAATACCCCCTCCAAGGTAGACACCTCCCCGGGCAAGCGACTTGAGTGCCAAATTCCCGGCTTCGGCACCCATGATTGAGACGAATAGGTCCAGAGCTTGGACGCAGATTTCGGGTTTTCCGCTGAGGCCCGCTTCGGTGATCAGAGTCGGAGGGTCTCCGGTGGGTAACAGTTCCGCAAACCAGGTTGGCTCATTTTTCATGGCGGTTCGCAAGAATTGATAAATTGCGTATAAACCTTCCCCCGATAACACGCGTTCGAAGCTGACATGAAGATAACTGGTCCGAAGGTAACGGAGAAGGTCAATTTCCATATCGCTGTTTGGAGCAAAGCTGGCATGGCCACCCTCAGAAGGGAATGGATGGTATTGGTGTCCATCCCAAAACAAAATGGCCTCTCCCAGACCAGTGCCGGCTGCCAGCAAGGCTTTTGTGCCATCCCGATGGCTCGCCCCGGGTTCCCGGTTGCAATTGAGCACTTCGGTCTCCTCGGGTTTGAGGACCAGAACCCCATAGGCCATGGCCTCGAGATCGTTGAGCAATCGGACCTTCGGTGTTTTTAAATGTTGGCTCAGCGTGTGGCCATCAATGACCCAAGGTAAATTGGTGGTGCGGCAGCGATTATCCAGCACAGGGCCGGCCACCCCAAAGCAGGCCGCCTCAATGGGCTCCTCCATTGGGGCTTGTGATTCTTCGTCAGGTTGTGCAGCTGTCTCCTCATCAATCGTTTCGGGATTTTCGGTTTCCTGCTTGGGAGGCGTCAGAAATTCCGTAAGAATTTCCTCGAAAGACCCGAAATCCACATTCCAAAATTTTTCTTCCCGCAACGGGTCAACCCGGTCCTGCTTCCAATCGAAGAGACCTAAGTAGGTCTTGGTTCCGCCTATGTCTCCAGCCAGGATCATCTCCGTTCCTTTTTGAGGCCAACTACAACTTTGGTCTGGAACTTCTTTGGGCCGAATCGTGAATCCTCACCGGTGTTCCACAAGTCACCATAAAGGATAGCCCAGTCCTTTGCAATGAACTCATCCCTTCCCTTCTGGGGGATGAAGGACCCTCCAGGTGGAAAAGCTTGCCGCCTGCCCAAGCCTGTTTTGGTGATGATCCATCACGTTCCATACGGTGGCCCTTTCGACTAAAAACCGTTGTCCCGACCGTGTAATCCGTACCCCTTTGTAGTCAGGGATAAAGCCTTCCGTGGCCGCACGGTGTAACATGCTTTCTCGTTCCATCCAATTCATCGGTTCGGTTGTGAGGCGCGAAGGAGTGCGAGTAAATTCCGGCCATTCCATTTCCCAAAGCCTCAGGGCAATCAGGTTTCCATAATTCAGCACCGGGTCCTCCTCTATTCCATGTGAGACGACTGCAAAAGGGGCAGAGAATAATCGCTCCCCCTCCTGCGCTAGGCTTCCCTGGCGTTCGATCAGTTCTTGCCCGGTCCAATGCCGGTAGCTGTTTAAGAGAAACTGGACCCACTCCAGAATTGTTGGGTCCGCCCACCTGGGTTTTTCAGTCACGATCGTTTCATACGTGAGGTTAGGATACCTCAATCACGTAATTGGACCCTGATTTCATAGAACAGAAACGATTTGCCGACAACCGCTAAAGATTTCCAGGAAAACATCCGACCGAACTCTTACAACCTCTGGATTAAAAACGGCCATCATTCACCTTAAAGGAAAGGCAACTCATATGGAAATTATCGAGCGGAGAACAGGGGAAGCCGTCGTGCTTGACCTGAGGGGGAGGCTCGATTTCCGTGTCTCAGGAGCATTTATCGGGGCCTTGGAGAAGGTGGAGGAAGCAGGGGACCAGCACCTGATCCTGAATCTTAAAGAGGTGTCGTACGTTGATAGTGCTGCGCTTGGTCTGTTGCATTTCGCCCATAAGAAATTCTGCCCGGCCCGGGGGAAAGTCACCATCCTCCATCCCCAACCCCATATAAGGAAAGTATTGGAATTGGCCAACATTCCCAGCATCATTCCTATTTGCACTGCGGAAGAGGAAGCTCTATTGGTGAGCTGACAATCGTTCCCGGTTCATCTCCACTGAAAGACATTCTGAAGTAAACGCTGTGGATTCCAGGTTTCGCTGACCGCCGAGAGGAAAGACACGGCGGCGAAAAAGAGGAACCGGAATGGGAATCTCACCGTTCACTCCGTTGGTGGCTCGACAGGTGCCCAAGAACCTGATCCGCAATTTGCTCCGGGGGCACACAATCTGTTGCGAGAACATAGTCCGCTGCGGCGGCGTATGTGGGCTCCCGTTCCCGAAGCACTTCCTCAATCTCTTCAGTAAAGGTTTTTCCGCCCTTCAGGGGTGGCCGTTGAGTATTCCCTCCAATCCGCTGGATTATGATTGGGACTGTGGCTGTTAGCCAAAAGAACAAGCCCTTGGGTTTCAAGGCCTCCACATTTTCTGGTTTCACAATGACTCCGCCTCCGGTATCGATGACGAGGTGGTCCCTTTCACTCAGGCTCCGACAGACTTCAGATTCTAGGTTTCGAAAATGGTCCCAGCCAAACCGGGCGACTATATCTGGAATGGAAAGTTGGGCCTGCCGAATAATTTCCTCGTCCGTTGAAATCGTCTGCCAACTCAGGCGAGAGGCCAGAATGGCAGCGACGGTACTTTTTCCCGTTCCCCGGTACCCGATTAATACGATATTCATGAAAACCGGGATTCCAACACCGACCGCATGATCTCGACCGGAGCCGTTTGGCCGGTCCAAAGCTCAAACTGGGCTATGGCTTGGTGAAGAAACATCTCAATACCGCGGATGGTTTGGCAGCCAACCTTTCTGGCCTCCCGAAGAAGGAGGGTATCCATGGGGTTGTAGACGATGTCCATCACTGAAAGGTGGGACGACAGGAGGTCCGAAGGCACACAGGTCTCTTCCACTTGAGGATGCATCCCTACCGGGGTGCAATGAATGAGGAGATGAGCAGCTTTAATTCCAGTTCGCAGGGAATCTTGATTGAGATGGCTTTCCTCGACCGACACGGTCGTGCCTTGTCGAAGGTCTTCTGCCAACCTGTTCCGTTCATGTTCCACAACGCCCAGAATAATGAGCCCAGCGATATCTGCGTGTAAGGCCAAGCCAAAGGCAATCGCACGGGCTGCCCCGCCAGACCCCAGAATCAGGACCTGTTTTCCAGAAAGTGAGACTCCGGCTTGGTTCAGGGCCCGCAAGGCGCCCGAGGCATCCGTGTTGTACCCGGTCAGGGTTCCGTTTGCCTTCACAATCGTATTGATTGCACCGATGCGCCGGGCGGTTGATTCGATGTCGTCTAAAAAGGGGATAACGGAAACCTTATGGGGAATGGTGACGCTGAAGCCTCGAAGGTTCCCCAGGGCGCGAATCCCCTGGATGGCAACCCCCACATCCTCAACGCGGAAGGCGAGGTAGACGTAGTTTAACCCGAGATGGCAAAAGGCAGCGTTGTGGATAGCGGGTGAAAGGGAGTGTTCGATGGGGTTGCCGAGGACGCCGCACAATTGTGTTTGGGTGTTGATCTCCATGAAATGCCATCTTCGCCCCGTGGTCGAAGCCCCCTTTTCCATGGCCGGACTCGACAGATTTTGGCATTTATCACATACCGGTCCAGGGAAACTCAATGGGGGTTCTCAATCACGGCGCTTGGTCAAGGAGGATATTTGGGTGGGCTGGTTCTCGGGCCTGTAAAGAGGCAAGTTCTCTCAGGAGACGGAAACGGTTGGGGTTAGGGTGGAAGAGTTATCCCAGTTTGACCCAGAGGGGAATTGGAAGGGGGCTGGAAATACGCGCATTGAAGAGGAACCTGGGTGGAGTTTGAGGTTGGGAAGGGGAACCGGGGAGTGTATTGGCCACTCCCCGGCGGGATGGTACATTGACCGTATTAGGTTTAGCGCCTGGAACGTTGCTTCCGGGCTGGTGACTTTTTCGCGCGGGACGCGGACTTTTTCGGCGACTTTTTCTGCACTTTGGCCATGGTATCACCTCCCTTCTGGTAAAAGTACTTCAGGGTTTATCGGCAGGGGAAGGCATCTCCTAAAGAGCCCCTAGCGAATTTCTGTCATGCCTAGCTGGTTTCCAGGCTGATGGGTTTCATCGTCAGAGTCGGTTATGAGGTTTTTCTGGTTTTCTCTGGAGAGCAGGAGGAGTGCGAAGAGTGGAGGGAGAAGAAGTTTGAATAGAAAAGGGAAGGGAGTGGAGGCGTCAAGCTTGCGGGGGTTGCTTGGGTTTGATCGGGAGGGTCACCTTGAAAGTGGTGCCTTGCTCCTTCCCACATTCAACGGCGATAGCACCCCCGTGGAGGTCTACCAAATTTTTTACAATTGCCAACCCCAACCCCAGCCCCTTGGTTCCACTTTCCTGCTGGCGATGGGCCTGGTAGAAGGGATCGAAGAGCTTAGGGATCGCTTCTTCTGGAATGCCCGGCCCCGTATCGGACACGGACACCATGACCGTATTTTCGCCAGTTCGATCGGTCGTTATCCGAATCGACCCTCCTGGAGGTGTGAATTTAATGGCATTGTGGACGAGGTTAGTGAGGATTTGTGTGAGGCGATCTCCATCCGCCAAAATCCACAAATCTCCTTTGGCAAATCGTCCATCCAAAGCCTGGCCTTTCCCCTGCGCAAGGAGTTGGTACTGGTCGATGACGTCAGAAGCTAACTTCGATAGATTCACCTCATCCCAGTTCATGGGGATCTTCCCTGCCTCGATTCGGGAGAGATCCAACAGATCATCGATCATTTGGGTCAGCCGGTCGGCGTTGGCGTTGATTCGGAGAAGATATTTGCGTTGTTTTTCGTTTAATTGCCCTACAAGGCCTTCTATTAAATTTTCTGAAAAGCCCTTAATGGAAGTTAGAGGGGTCCGTAATTCATGAGAGCAATGGGAAAGGAGTTGGGATTTCACCTTGTCCAATTGCTGGAGTTGCTCATTGGTTGTTTCCAGGTGGCGGTTGACTTGCTCCAGGTCGAAGGTTCGTTCCAGCACCTTGGCTTCAAGGCTAAGGTTAAGTTGCTGGACTTCGGCATAGGTATCAGCATTATGGAGGGCTAGGGCAATTTGATTGCCGACGGTAAGGAGCACATTGGTATCCGCCTGCGTGAGCAGGCTGGGTGTCGTTCGATAGGCGACCATCGCGCCCAGAATGCGGTCTTTAAACCTCAGAGGAATGGCGAGAAAGCCGTGCGTGTTGAGGGTGGTAAGGAGTTGTTGGTTTAGTGGGTGCAGACGATGGTGGACCTCAGCCACATCATTGACCAGCACTGGTTGGCCTTTTAGGAGGACGGTGCCTTCGATGCTTTCTGGGTCAGTAATGGGCACCTCCAGGGCAGATGCCATGGCGGCAATTTCCTCGGAAACCCCGACGAGGGTAGCTTTGTGGGCAATACTCCGGGTGTGGTCAAAAAGGGAGATCATGGCTTGGTCATACTGCAAGTCACCAATAAGGGCTTCGAGCCCCGATCTAATGGCGTACTGCCGATCAAGGGTGGAACTGAGGCGGAGCCCGATTTGGTAGAACATGGTCAATTCCCCAATTTTATGTCGGAGTTCCACTGCCGTTTGTTCTTGCTCCAAGTACGCGACCCGAAGCTCCTCGTGTTGAGCTTCTACAAACTGAAGTTGTTCTTGAATGACCTTGCTTTGTCCCTGAAGGGCCCTCCGATCGTTCCACAGTGTCCCGGCCAGCCAGAAAATGACCGCTGGGATAGCCGCAATCCCCGCATCCTCCCAGATAGAGAGTGCTGGGTAATTCCTATGCAAATACACCATCAAGATCCCCCCAAAAAGGACCCCGATCCCAGGCCACACCCATGAACTGGAAAGCTGGGGTTCCCAGGTGAAACGCCATTCACAAAACTCGTCTCCATTCCCCATGCACCGTTGGTCCTCGATCATGGCGGACTTCAGAAGGAACATTCGAGCCGGGACTTCTGCAATGGCGGATTTCGTGGCCTGGCATATCCGTTCGACGCAGCCAAAACGGTACCGACCAAATTGCCGGGCCGTTTTCTCGCTTATTTCCAACCGCATGACTGCCGCACCGTTAGTCACCGTGAGGACCTTGGGACGGAGAGCCCCCTTCGTGAATTTCTCAACGAAATAGGGGTACAGGCGGTAAATCTGCACGATTGAAAAGGCTCTGCCTAATACCTGAATGATGGGGGAAAGAAATTTTTCTCGTCCGAGGTTGAGATGAAAATCGGAATCTCCCGAGAGTTCCACACAAAATTCCGCCAAGTACATCACAAACTCATAGGAATAACTGTTCCAAGGGTTTTGTAAAAATTCGGGGGTGACGTGGTAGGCGGGATCAGTGATACGTTCATTTAATAAGCGGGTAAGGTCTTGAAGTGCCAAGTCACCTGCTTCCCGGCCCTTAGTCCGAGTCATAGTCTCCTGGAGGTATTCCACGTAGGCGCGGACCGTCATTCCGCTGACGTCTCGAATTTTCTCTCCCTTTGGGTCTTGGCCAAAGGGACGGAACTCCATGACGCCTTTTTCAACAATCCTGTGGGTTTTGTTAAGAAGATCACTCATTCAGGTAAACGAAAAGGGCACTCCTATGGGTGGTGGGGCAAGGGGCCTGATTGGTCTGGAGGAATAAAGCCGGTGGCTTTTCGGCAGATCATTTTGACTTCCCTAAGCTCGAATATAAAATGGCTTAAAGAAGAAACGATTTCCTCAGGGGAAAGACCCAGATTCAGGGACCATGGGACCTTTGGGAATAGGGTCTTTTCGTAGGGGGGCCAACTATACGACAGGGTGAGGGCCCTAGCAAGTCACCAAAAAAAGAGACGGGTGGGTGAGTCGAAGGATATATTCCTGGACACCAGTCCGCTATTCCCAGGCCAGGCTTCACAATTTGTAGTAACAATTCCACACGCTGGCGTTGGCACGAGCTGTTCAGTATCCTTCAAAACCTACGACGGAAAAGTGCTTGGTTATACGAAGGAGATGGAATCACTCAATAAAGGGTAGGTAGGTGTCCGAGCGATGAAGCGAACGGGTGCTGCCCGCCGCTTATCGCCATAACGTTAGCCGTGGCAAAACCAATGTCAGCTCCAGCGGATCTACTGACCAAGATCGAATCGGCTGCCGATCGTTTCCGAGAGGCGCATTTTTGGATTCATACGCTGGAGCAGTTCTATCACTGCGCGAACCCATTTCGGTGGCATCTGAACGCCTTCCTGAAGGCCATGAAAGAAGTTCCACAATTGCTTCAAATGGGGCTGCAGAACGAGCGGGGTTTCTCCGACTGGTATCGCTCCGAACGAGAGCGGTTGACGTCCGACCCCTTAATGAGGTTCCTTTCCGAGCAGCAAGACTTCGTGGTGCACCGTGGAATGCTCGTCCCCAAAAGCCACGGTTCCATTGGAATCTCCGAGGGTCGTGGCTTCAAGCTCGGGATGACGTTTCCCGTCCACCCTCTCGAAGACAGCGACCATGCCATGCACCGGTACCTTCGACATGTCGCTGACGGAGACGATTTCCTAGAACTTCTCCGTCCGGATGAAGAATCCCTTCCTTGCATTCATCGCGTTTGGAGGATTCCGCCATTCGAAGAGGAAGTCGTCGATCTCGCGGCCCACGCCTGGCTCAGGACTGGAGAGACGATTAATGCCGTGGAGCGATGGCTGGGCACGGCGCCCGAACAGTTTTCTCTCGATTGCCGACATTCCAGCCAGAAGGTTCAGTTCGAGCTCTACAGTCGGGAGAAGTTGAATGAGGAACTTGCCGGGATCCGCAGTGAAGCAAGGCACTGAGCGCAATACCGAAGCCACGTCTAACAAGCGCAGTGGGGTGCTTCCATAAAACACTAATAAGTGGAAAGTTTGGTACTGTGGAATTTTGAAGATTGATGCCCATTCCGTGAAAATCAGTGTCGGGGACCGAAAGGAAATTCTACGATGGCAATGAATTGGTGGAAAGAGGTGAGTTTTTACTTGGGGAAAAGACTTCCAATTGATGATGACACAGAACTTGAACGACTCTTGTTAGAGCTTGGAATCCCCCAAACCCAATTGTGGCACGATGCTGGAGTGGTAAAAATCCTGGACCAAAATGAGGCTCATAAAAGAATCCGCGAAGCATTAAAGTTTCGTTGGGGTAATAGGGGTCCTTTTATCGCAGCGGGGGTTTCCATCGCTGGTGCCATAGTAGCGTGGCTCGCCGTATAAAGTTGACACCTCTTATAATAAGGAAAGCCTCGTCTTGAGAGGGCGCCACAAATGGCGAAATTGAAA